>PHBS01000134.1 GCA_002841995.1 Chloroflexi bacterium HGW-Chloroflexi-8 | reverse complement strand
AAATGGATTGGCTTACCACAAGGTGGTTATTCTCCAAAAGAATCCGGAATTTCGCACCGGGTTTAAACCCCATTTGATCCATGAATTTTTTGGGAATGTGGAGTATACCATTTTGGTCAACAGTACCCCAATCAATTTTATCGTTCATGGGAGATCCTTTAAAGTGTTTTTTTGAATAACAAGTTGTGTTATTGGAACCGAAATTTTTAGGTTAATTATATAAATTTCCTAAAATAAATTGAAAAATGGTTATTTTGCCTCTTTAATAGATTTACAGTTTTGATTTAATGTTTCCGGGAAATCAAACTGTCAAATGAAAGAACTAATAAATGTATTTGGCTAGATAATAGCCAAGGCTAAACCAAATAAATATCCTGCCAATGTACTAAACAAAGCTACCAGTGATACATAAATGACCGTTTTTTTCTTACCCATGACCCCATTTAAAACAAGAATGGACTGCAAAGACAATTCTGGATCTGATAGCAAATACGCCAGTAGAGGTCCGCGTGCCATACCCAGGTCAAGGAACATCTTAGCTATGGGTACTTCTACAAGCGTTGGAAAATACATGAATACACCAAAAACAACCCCCACAAGGTTAGCCCAAATTGTGTTCTGCCCTGCTATTGTGCGTACCCATGTTTCCGGGATGATCACTTTTACAATACCTGCAGCGAACACTCCTACAATTAGGAGAGGGAAAATTTGTTTTACAAATTTCCAGGTTTCCCAGATCCAGCCAATCAAATCATCTTTTGTAAACGATCGGGCAGATATAATTCCGACTGCAATCAGCAAGATTGTTTCGCCGATCAACCGTCCATTGATCCCGATTATATTAGAACCAACTTCTTCTTTAGGTGAAGCAATAAGGATTGTCAGCACAATAAAACCTATTGAAATGTAAGTCCAGATATTGAATCCTTCAAAAATATTTTCAAATCCTTTCCAGGCGGTCAATCCAATGATGATTAACATTAGGATGAGTAGTCCACCCTGAAAGGATAAGTTTACATTTGTTAACATGTTCTGAACAGAATCAAGGAAATTGGCGGGAAGAGTGAAAGTTGCATAATTTTTTGAAAATAGATTGATTTGTAAGGTGCCCACAATCAACATGGAAAATAATAAAATAAAGATCACCCAGATGGCTGGCTTTACTTTCGCTTTTTGATCGAAAACACCATCTGTTGTCATTTCCTCGAAGCGTTTGGTTTCTTCTTTACGAAAAATCCAGGCCATTATCAGACCTATCGTAATTCCAAATAGAATTGAGAGTACTAATCTGGAAATTGCGATATCCATGCCGATCGTAGCCCCTGTATATGTTATCGCCAGTATATTAATTGCAGGACCGACAAAAAGAAATGTAATAGCCGGACCTAATCCTGCACCACGTTTCCAGATACCGGCAAACAAGGGCAGGATGGTACACGAGCAAACCGCCAGAATAAAACCACCCAGAGCTGAGGCGGGGTAACTGATCCATTTCGATGCTTTTGGACCTAAAAAGCGGGTGATCGATTCTTTTGGGATCATGGAACTCATAAATCCCGCGATGATGAAGGCGGGTACCAGACAGAGCAATACATGAGCGGCCAGATAATCCAGGAGACTGGTCCAGCCAGATAAAAGTAAAAAACCGAGATAAGGTAAAAGAAATTGCATTGTTTCCTTAATGTATTAAGAAATTCATGTAGTCGATAGAATCGATTAATTTGTAAGAATTGAAATTATTAGTCAGCTAATTTATTGTTATAAAGTTGGTAAAAGCCAATTTTCGATTTCACTTTCAGTTGGAATCCTTCCAGAACTTAATACCTTTTCATTTAAGACGAACCCTGGCGTGGAAAGAATTGGATATTGCATGATTTCCTTGTGATCGGTGACTTTAATGATTTCAGCATCCAGCTGGTGTTTTTCAACAACTTTTTTGGCTATGGCTTCCAATCGTTTACAATTTGCACATCCACTGCCTAGTATTTTTATGGTTAACATTCTTAATACTCCTTATTAAATGGAATTAATTTTCTGTTTCGTTTTTCAAATTGCATTTTGGGCAAGGGCAATTTTTGGAAGTGGATGGCAATTGTGCTGGGGATTCGTCCAGTAAAAAAACCATTGAATCCAGGATTTTCAGCACTTGTGGGTTTATGAGGTGATAATACACATTCCAACCATCTTTTCGATCAGTGATAAGGCCCCCTTCACGTAAAACTGCAATCTGTTGAGACAGATAGGCTTGTCGATATCCAAGTGTGGCTTCTAGATGACACACACAGGCTTCATCTTGTCGTAAAATTTGCAAAATAGCGATCCGAACCGGATGGGTGAGTAATTTCAAGAGGTTTGCTTGTTTTGTTTCTGCGGACAAATCATGTTTCATTTTTTTAATCCCCGAACATATTCAATCATATGAATATGATTATAAGGCTAACAAACCTGTCATTTCAGTGATAAAAATCACAAAAATCATATGCATTATGTTGAATGTAATAGAAGATGTTGAACAAATATTTCTAGGAATGGTGTAAATGGTGAACGTTCATATGGAAATCGGTGAGCTCCTTATTTGAGCAGACCTTTTTTGAACATCCAGACAAAGGCTCTTGTCCAATATTGTTGAAATTTGTACTTAAGAAAGATTCTTTCTTCGCTAGATTGCTTTCAATAATATTGGATAATAGCAATAATTCCTGGTAGAATCTGCGGGAGGGGTTTTTAATTCCGGTTGAAATTGTTGTCATTCGAAAGAACATAGATCCTACAAGTAAATAGTGAATTCGAAATATATTCGCTAAAATATTGCTGAGATGAGAAAACAAAAAATACTATTCTTGTGTACTGGGAATTCCTGTCGTTCGCAAATGGCCGAAGCGATTGTTAATACCACGATGAGTGATCATTGGATTGCCATGAGTGCCGGTACGCAACCGACAGGGATTGTTCATCCTCTGGTGATTAAAGTTCTGGATGAGATCGGCATTGCTCATCATGGTAGATCGAAGTCGGTTGAAGAATTTCATTCTGAAAGTTTTGATCTTGTCGTTACAGTTTGCGACGATGCAGAAGAGAACTGCCCGATTTGGCTCGGGAAAGGAAAACGCATTCATTTGGGATTTCCAGATCCAGCCAAAGCTCTGGGCACGGAAAATGAAAAATTGATTATTTTTCGTTCGATTCGTGATGACATGTTAAAAAAGATCACTGACCTGCTAGCAAACCCTAATTCATAAACCAATAACTTCATCTTCCCGAACTGTTTTTGAATACGCTCGGTAACACATAGCCAATCCTGCAGGAACCCTGAGTAATCTGCCAAATCTGAGATTGCATTTCTTCAAATCACAAACTTATTAAGTGGTTGCTGGTGCAATTTCCTTTTTCCAGAAGTGCCGTTTGTTCATATATTTTCCCAGCTCTACCAGTCCCAGCATAATGGGAACTTCCCAAAAAAGACCCATCGTTGTGCCTAAGGCAGCCAAAGAACCGACTCCATACATGGATACAGCTGCTGCAATGGCAATTTCAAAGTGGCTGGATGATCCAATCAGCACTGTGATAATGCCTTCTTTATAAGCCAGGCCGAAAATCCTGGTGATCAAAAGGTTGAAACCAACTACAATCACAAAACCCAACAACAAGGGGATTGATACCAGACCAAGAAGATCAAAGTTACTGATCAACACCTGTCCATTAAGAGAGAATAAAACAACCAATGTCATTAATAAGGCAGCAATGGCAACTTTTCCAACAATTGGGCGATATACCTGATGGAACCAATTTTCACCTTTATTCCTGATGATAATTCGTTTACTGAAGATTCCCAGAATGAGAGGTATACCAATAAAAACCAAAGCCGAAATCAATAATGCCCAACGGTCGATAGGGATATTTTGTATTCCAGTTAATAAAGAAACGATTGGAACATAAAGGACCATGATCGTAAGAGTATTGAGACTGGTATTAATGACGTTCTGTTCCTGATTCCCATTGGCTAATTTTCCCCAAACCAGAACCATCGCAGTACATGGGCTGGATCCAAGTAAAATAATCGCGACCATGAGTTGTTCATAGCCTTTAAGAAATAGATTTGCCAGAACTGCGGCGACAATTGGCGCAACAATCCAGTTTGAAAAAAGCGTAAGCAGGATCGGTTTTGGATTGTTCCGTAATTTCTTAAGTTCAGATATCTGTAAATTCAATAAGGCAGGATACATCATTAGAAACAAACAAATACCGATAGGAATAGAAATCCCCCGAATCTGCCAGGAATTTATCGTATTGCCAATTCCAGGAATGGTCTGGGAAAGCAACAAGCCTAATCCCATACATAATGCAACCCATAATGCCAAATATTTTTCAAATTTATTCATTGTGTAACTCCTGCTATTTCAATTTTTTACCATTTGGGCAAATTGGTTCTCTTTCGAACATCCGATTTTTATCTAAAAAATCTTGTAATTGTTGTCGTAAACTACTAATTCTTATTGGATCAGCGCAGTAATAAATCCAGCGTGCATCATTTTCTTTTCGAAAACTGGTTATTAGCCCTGCTTTGGAAAGTACTTTTAGATGATGTGAAATCAGGTTCATGGGTACGTTAATCTTTTCAGCAATTTCACAATTACAGTGCACGCCTCCCATTAATAAATTGAAAATTGCCAAACGAGTTGGATCAGCTAAAACCTTAAAAACACTGGATAAATCCATTATTTCATTCATTTAATTTCTCAATATAATTCAATGACAATTGAATTATATATTTGCTTGTGCAAAACGGCACATTATCTTATGTAAGAAAAATTTCCGCTAATTGTCATTATTCTAAAACGGCTTAAGAATCAAGGTTGGGTTCAAGGAAGGGAAATACAGTACAATAAAAATATATTAAAGGTGGACGGGAGTTTACAAGTATATGATGGGACACGGACGGTTAAGTTTTCTTCAGTCCAGCGATGAGCGGCCAAAAATCACCCGGTTTTTGATCAAGCGCGTTATGGATTATGCAAAACCCTATCAAAAACAGATTTTTTTGATGTTGTTTATTATTTTAATTTCAACCGGATTAAGCCTGGTTTCTCCTTTAATCATGCGGGACTTAATCGATAAGACCTTGCCAGAAAAGAATTTGCAAAGGCTGGTTCTCTTAACGGTAGCATTACTTCTAATTCCAGTCATGAATGGTGGATTAAATATTATTCAACGCCGCCTGAATGCAGGGGTAGGTGAAGGTGTGATTTATGATCTGCGTGTAGCATTATTCAGCCGGCTACAACGGATGAGCCTGAGTTTTTTCACTCACAATAAAATTGGGGAGTTGATGTCGCGGTTGAATAACGATGTGGTTGGGGCACAAACAGCCATCAGCAGCACCATCACCAGCATTATTACAAATCTTTTACAGGCTATAGCAATATTGGTGGTTATGCTTTCATTGGAATGGCGACTGACAATATTAAGCGTGTTTATTCTGCCTTTGTTAATACTGGTAACCAAACGCCTGGCGAATCAGCTTAGAGATATTGCCCGTAAAGCTATGGAAACAAACGCGCGCATGAATGCCATGATGAACGAAACCTTGAATATTGGTGGGGCAATTTTAGTTAAACTGTTTGGACGAACAGATCTCGAGATCAATCGATTTGAACAACGCGCCGCCCAGGTACGAGATATCGGTATTCATCGGGCAGTTGTCGGCGTATCTTTCTTTGTAATTTTAGGTCTGGTAGCTGCCCTGGGTACAGCTTTCATTTACGGCCTGGGTGGGTATCTTGTTATCAAAGATGCTTTCACGATCGGAACAATTGTCGCATTTGGATCCTATCTGGGAAGTTTGTACTCATCCTTACAGAGTCTGGCAAATGCTCCCGTTGAGTTTTCAACTTCCATGGTTAGTTTTGAACGTGTATTCGAGGTCATCGACTTACCTGTGGATATTCCTGAAAAAGAAGATGCAATTGTTTTAGATAAAGCCCAAGGATTCCTAAAATTTGAAAACGTTTGTTTTAAATATGATGACACAGAGGGATCTTTAAGTGATGTTCATCGATATGGCAGAATGGACAATGTAAATGCGGTTTTATCGGAGCAAGAACCTGAAAAAGAAGAAGACAAGAACATTCCTGCCACCTCACAAGCTCGCAGCATTGCCCTGGAGGATATCAATTTTGAGGCTAAACCAGGACAATTAATTGCATTGGTGGGACCATCCGGAGCCGGGAAAACGACCTTGACATACCTGATTCCACGTTTATACGACCCGGATGAAGGCAGGATCCTGATTGATGGAATTGACTTGCGTGACGTTACGCTTGAATCGCTCAGCAACCAGATTGGTATGGTGACACAGGAGACTTATCTGTTTCACGACACAATCCGTACCAATCTTTGTTACGCAAAACTGGATGCAACCCAGGAAGAATTAGAATTTGCTGCCAGTGCGGCAAATATATTCGGTTTTATCCATGACTTACCAAATGGCTTTGACACAATCGTAGGTGAACGTGGATATCGTTTGAGTGGTGGAGAAAAACAGCGTATTGCACTGGCCAGAGTTATTCTCAAAAACCCACGCATTTTGGTTTTAGACGAAGCGACAAGCAGCCTGGATAGCGAATCGGAAGCTTTGATTCAAGAAGCGCTCAAACGTGTAATGTCTGGTCGAACGAGCATCGTAATCGCACATCGTTTAAGCACCATTCTGGCAGCGGACACAATTCTGGTAATCGACCGTGGAAAAATTGTTGAATCTGGCACACACGAAATTCTGTTGGGACAAAATGGTTTATATAGCTCCCTGTACCATACCCAATTCGCTGATAAAGATAAACACGAATAACCCGAATCAAATAGCGCAGAAAGCAATTTGCAAAAATTTGTATTCAGGTATAAAAAAAATAGGTTTTCCTGTTTTTCGGAAAACCTATTTTATGAGAATTTAAGGTTTTTTCATACCATAGCGTTCGAGAGCAGTATCCAGTATCAGATTAACCAATTCAGTGTGATGGATACCATCGGCTTCTGCCTCTATGACAATATCTGAGATGCCCACAGAAAGACCTGGCAATGGATTAATTTCCAGGATATAAGGTTTCCAATTGTCGTGCATATCCAGTCGAAAATCCACTCGAGAAACATCTAATGCACCTGTTACACGGAAAGCTGCAGCAGCAAGCCAGTTTAATTCGTCAACCATATCTTCATCCAATGGGGCGGGACAAAGGTAATTCAATTGATCCGCCAAATCCACCTTTAGTCGGTTCGAATAAACCACATCTGAATCAAAAAAGGGTGAAAGATCAACCTCCATGGGAGGGAAAAACCTCAATCCAGCCTGAACACGGGGTAAATCCGGATCATGCGGGACACGGCGAGCGACTGGACCGAGAAGATTTCCAACCATACCAACAGTCACTTCCCGACCCTCGATATAACTTTCTACTAATGCAGGTTGTTTATATTTTTCAAAAATGGAAACAATTTGTTCTTGTAATTCGGATTCATTCCGAACGATTGACTTCGCGCTGACTCCCATCCCAGTGCCTTCACGGCTTGGCTTTACAAAAAGGGGGAATTTCATGTCGTCCTGAAGTGGTTCATTTACACGTTCAAATGTTTGAAAATTCGGAGTGGGTAACTCGTGCCAATGCAAAATACGCTTAGTCATAGATTTATCTAATGCTAATGCAAGCGTCATCACTTTTGACCCTGTGTAAGGAATTTGCATCATTTCCAGGATTGCGGGAACTTGCGCTTCCCGACCATCACCGTAATGACCTTCACAAATATTAAAACAAATATCCGGCTTGTACTTCTGCAGTGAGCTTACTAAGGTAACGTCACCTTCTAAAAACTCACATTCATGCCCACCAGCTTTGATGGCTTCGACTAATGTGTTGATTGTTTTGAGGGAGTCCAGATCAGCCCATTGATCATCCGGTAGTCCTTCAACTTTTGGTGCGTTTTCTTTTGCATTCGCCAGTAGAGCAACTTTTAATTTGGTCATCTTTATTTACGTGTCACCTATCCTTTTTTATATGATATCTATTCAATTGAAATAATTTCGATCGAAAATACACCATCCGGGGCATGGACGGTCACAATATCTCCTGGTTTTTTACCAGATATTGCTTTACCAAATGGTGATTGAACCGAGATTTTACCTTCCATTGGGTTTGCTTCCGCGGGGTTTACCAAACGATAGCGAGAAACAGCGTCATCATCCTTAATGGTAACAATCGCCCCTAACTCAGCAGTGTCAAAGGAATGTGTGTCTTTGATCACTTCCGCGGTTGCCAATAAGGTGCTTAGCTCCAAAATTCGGCCTTCAACAAAGGATTGCTCCATTCGGACGGCTTCTAGTTCCGGGTTATCCTCAAAATCTTTTCCTTCGGACGCTTCTTTCAATTTTTTTGCTACATCAGGACGATTCACATTCACTAATTCATCTAATTCGGATTTTAATTTTGCATATCCTTCTGGGGTTAAGCGAGTTGCCATATATGTCCTCCTATTTAATAACGCTCAACGATCGATGGAAATCTTATTGAATTGGCAAGTTCTCTTGTAGACCAATCCTCTGTTTTTTTGGGTCTTTCAGGCTTTATTTCGACGATTTGGTACATCCGATTCTAAAGTATGTTTGTTCAATTCTATCATTTCATCCCAAAAATCGAGTTCAATTGGGAGTAACCAAATAGTTTTTAAAATACTATTACAACTCTGACAAATGACCTTTTGACCAATTTTTGGATCTTTGATGGGTATATTGTTATTACATTTGGGACACTTTGCATTAATCATGTTCCACCTCCAATTGAAACAAATCAAGTTCTCCTTTTACAAAATCTTATTATTCACTGAATATAACCTCTCTCGAAAAGGTCAGTAAATGAATAACCATTTGCAAAAAAGTTTATTGTACGGATGTGTCAAAACTGTATCAAATTAATTCAAGAGCAATGATGAAGCAATGTAAAAAATATCAATTTTTACACATAAAAGTAAATTAATTGCCTTCTGTAAATCGATTGAAATAATACCCAATACCTGGTTCGGTTAAGATATATATTGGATTCTTTTGGTCAGGCTCAATTTTTAGACGCAACCTTTTGATAAGTCCGCGAACCAATTCCTGGTTTCCTTCGCCACTAAAACCCCAAACATGCTCGACAATATTCGTTGTAGGGATTATTTGACCAACATGTGTCATCAAAGTGTACAAAAGACGAAATTCTAACTGGGTCAAATGAATAGGATCGCGATTACTTACTTGAACCGTTCGTAAGGAAGGGTCAAGTACTAAATTAGATTGGGTGAGTGTAGGTAAACTAAAGAAAGGCATACCGGCAGTCCGGCGCATCAACGCTTTTATTTCTGCGAGCAATGTTCGATTACTGTACGGGCGGCTGATAATTAAATCGGCACCTGCTTCCAACCATTCGATATGCGTTTCTTCCGGTATTATCTCAGTGATGGTAATAATGCTCGAAAGAGTCTGACCTCGCAGCATCGAGATCTGTTGTCCAGTGGCTTGATTTTTAAGTGGTAGAACAATCAATATCAATTCCGACGGCTGTTCTGGCCATTGAGCAATCGCTTGCTCAAGATTACGGATGGATCTGACTGTAAAACCTGCTTGTTGTAGTATGACTGTCAGAACTGCAGATTCATCCACATAAGGACAAAATAATAAAGCCTGCATATTGTCTCTTCTTCTGATTTGTATTAAAATAGCAAATTAACAAGAACTTACGCCTGTTGCAAAAATGGTATATTTGACTATCATTTTACACAGAATCGATATTATACCGTTACTCATTTTGCACAATCAGTTCTTAAAATTTTTCAATAGCGTTATTAACAAAAGGAGTAGGAGTTCTAAATATGTCGTACGGAATATGTCCGGCGTGTGGACAGGATATTCTGTTTCAGGATACCGTCCAGACCGGACAAAGCACGGTTTGTCCCCGCTGCCACGAATTGTTGGCCATTGTCACACTCAATCCCATCATCCTCGAAATGTATAAACATTCAACTTACAATGGAAATTTGCCCGAGGAAAAGAAAGAGACTGGAAAAAAGAACAATCTTAAAATCAAAAATCATTTTGGAGAGCTTGAAGATCAAGATGACAAAGAAGAAGATTGGCGAAAAGCACTCAGGAAATCACGGTCTCGAAAAGTG
The DNA here is from genome assembly GCA_002841995.1 of Chloroflexi bacterium HGW-Chloroflexi-8. Lineage (GTDB taxonomy): Bacteria > Chloroflexota > Anaerolineae > Anaerolineales > Anaerolineaceae > UBA6170. The sequence goes on along the minus strand of PHBS01000134.1, from coordinate 860 downwards.
AATGATTGGTAAATTCCTGGAGGACAATTTAAGCAAAACCTAAAAAAGTTAAAAGTTTTAGCACTGTGGCCGTGTCGCCACAGTGCTTTTTTTAATCTATTGAGAAAAAAAAGATATACTCATTGAATATGAAAAACATTCCCTCATTATTATTTACAGTCGGGTTTATCACCAATCAAGATAAAGTATTAATGCTTCATCGCAATAAAGCGCCTAACCAAGGGAAATGGAATGGAGTTGGCGGGCATATTGAGATCGGTGAATCCCCATATGATTCGATGCTGCGAGAAATTGAAGAAGAAACAGGTCTAGTTCCGGATTCGATTCAATTTGGTGGAATTCTTACCTGGGAAGGTTTTGAAATAAATACTGGTGGACTATATATTTTTTCTGCAACAGTGAATTCCTGGAAAATACGAGAAAACGGTGAAGGAATTTTAAAATGGCAACCAATTCAATTCGCTTTTTCCCATCCGGATGTAGTGGATAACATTCATTATTTTCTACCACCTGTTTTAGCCGGAGCAACCCCTTTACATTATCATTTTACCTATCAGAACTCTGTTATTATAGAAAGAAATGTTTCTACTTTACCAAAAGAGGTCGACATTTTTCAGATTTTTACCCCTCCTTTGTAAATTCGATCGGAAAATATTTATAGAAGACATAAAGTATTAATTCATAATTATTGAAGGAAAAATAAATGGCACGATTACTTTATGGGCATATTATGGCAAGGGGAATCAGAATTAATTATTATCGAACCGGAGGAGAAAAACCTCCAGTGGTCCTGATCCATGGTATGGCAGAATATGGTTTGGGTTGGGGTCGTTTTCCAGTCTTTATTGAACCATCTTATG
>PHBS01000133.1 GCA_002841995.1 Chloroflexi bacterium HGW-Chloroflexi-8 | reverse complement strand
GGGTTTATTGTGGCTCGTATGATAATAATTTATATGCTTTGGATGCATCAACGGGACAATTTCAATGGAAATTCGCTACAAATGGTGGAATTGTAACGAGACCAGTTGTTAATGACGGATTAATTTTTGTTGGTAGTGAAGATAAAAGTTTATACGCAGTGTCATCCAGAACTGGTAAACAAGCTTGGACATTTCAAGCTGATGGTCCTATTCGTAGTTCACCAAAAATAGCTGAACAACACATATTTTTTGGTTCAGATGATGGCTTTTTATATGCAGTAAATCTGATGTCAAACCGCCTTGCCTGGCGTGTTGATGGGGGAGACTCCATTCGCTCATCTCCATTCATTACAAAAGAATTGGCTTATGCAGGAACAGAAACGGGTGATTTCTTTTGTGTGGATTTCCGAGGGCAAGTAAAATGGCGATTTAAAGCAAAACGCGCAATTACGTCATCACCTCTTGTTGAGGATGGAATTGTTTTTTTTGCGTCATTGGATTCCACTTTCTATGCTCTGGATGCAAAATCAGGATGGATTGTTTGGCGATTCAGAATGGGTAAGGGTTCGATATCATCACCCGCAAAGGCAGATAATTTATTGTTTTTTGGAAGCGCTGATAATTATCTTTATTGTCTTGAAGCTGGAAATGCAAAAGAAATTTGGAAATTTAAGACTGATCATCAAGTGAGTGGTTCACCAACAGTCTATAATAACGCGGTTTATTTTGGAACGGCTGATGGCTCGTTATATTGCTTAGAATATAAGACTGGACAAATGAGGTGGAGATTTGACACAGATGGTTTAATTACAAGCGCACCATTAATTGTGGACAATCTGCTCTATTTCGGTTCTAGTGATCACATCCTGTACGCTTTATATGCTTAGTAAAAATGAATTGGAGTGCTAATGCTTAAATTTATTAAATCTCTTTTTAGGACCGATTCGCCAAAACAAATAATAAATGTAGAGACTGCCCCATTACCAGAAGAGCAATTAAAGGCTTTAACAAAAGATGCTATTCAGATTTCTCCACACCATTTCTTGGTTGGCTGTGCTCAATCCAATGGTCGACAACGAGAACACAATGAAGATACACTTTTTTGGATCAATGCAATTTTTTCTAATGGAGTAAACGACATTCCTTTTGGATTATTTATTGTGGCCGATGGTATGGGTGGGCACCAATTTGGAGAAGTTGCAAGTAGCGCTGCAGTCAAAGCGATGAGCGAATTAATAATGAAGAAATTGTATTTGCCTTTATTTGGGGCTGCTCAGGAAATGCCATCAGAAAGTCTTCACGAAATTGTATCAAGTGGAATCAAGGCTGCTCAAAATGCTGTCATTACTAAAGCCCCAGGTGGTGGAACTACTCTTACTTCTGCATTGCTATTAGGAGAACAGGTTACTATTGGACACGTAGGAGATTCTAGACTTTATTACATTTTTCCTGATGGAAGAATGGATGTCATGACAAACGATCATTCTTTGGTAAAAAGGCTTCTTGATCTAGGACAAATTAATGAAGAAGAAGCTAAAAACCACCCAAATAAAAATGTGTTGTATCGTGCATTAGGACAAAGCGAGCCGTTCAAACCTGATATTCAAACGACCCCTCTTCCCAGACCCGGGTACATTATGATCTGCAGTGATGGTCTGTGGGGTTCAGTTTCTGACGATGAAATTTTCCGTATAATTACATCAAATGAAACACCATCTGTCGCCTGTTCAAATTTGGTCGATGCGGCCAATGAGGCCGGTGGTCCGGATAATATTAGTGTAATTCTCATAAAAACGATTTAACCCGGGATGGGACATGGAATTTTATAACCTTTTGGAGTTACCCTTCGATGCCACTCAGGATGAGATAAGGAAAGCTTATTTTGATGCTGCAAAGATTTATCATCCGGATGTAAATCAATCTTCAGAGGTTCAAGAAAAATTCTTAAATATCCAAAAAGCGTACGAATCACTTATTGATACACAGAAACGCAAAATTTATGATTCAGGTATACCAGATCAATATAAAAATCAAAAACAAATTCAAGTGAATGCCTTTTATAGCCGAACAAATATCCCACTAATCGAAGATGATCAATTATTTTATCTTTTATTGGATATTTTTCCAATTAATCAAAAAAATCCTGATATTTTACCACCTATAAACTTATGCATCGTTTTAGATAAATCAACTTCCATGCAAGGAATTTTCTTAGATAAGATCAAATCCGAAACTGTAAATTTATTAAAACTTTTACGGGAGGATGATACATTTTCGGTAGTTGCTTTTAGTGATTTTGCTGAGGTTCTAATCCCGCCTACAAAAGTATCCAATTATTCGGCTTTTTCCACAAGAATCCTTTCTCTTTATGCATCGGGAGCAACGGAGATCTTTCAAGGTTTAAAAACAGGTGTTGAAGTTTTACGAAGTCTGAAGACAACAAATCAGGTCAATCAAATTATTTTGTTAACTGACGGTCACACTTATGGTGATGAGGAGAAGTGCATTGAGTTAATGCGCCAGGCTGTAGAAGATGGAATTTCATTTCATGCAATTGGAATTGGGGATGAGTGGAATGATCAGTTTTTGGATGATTTGTCCAAGGTTTCAAATGGTGAGACAAGTTTTGTGAGTTCTGCCCAAGAAATGTATGATACACTCGTTCAAAAAATAAAATCATCGGGCATTGCTTTAGCAAAATCAGTAAAATTGAACTTGGAATTAGGTCCATTAGTTGAATTACAATATTCATTTCGAATGAGTCCTGATTTATCACCCTTGGAAACTGGCAAACAGATACAATTAGGAAATTTGCTACTTGGAAAACACTTAAGGGTCCTTCTGGAGTTAAGGATTCCAAAACTGGATCCTGATATAAATGAACTAAAAATTATGCAGGGATCCATCAAATTTGATATACCATCCAATCCGATCAACGTAACAAGATTGTTTTTTGATTTACGTAAACCAGTAACCCGATCTTTTGAAAAAGATCCACCACCAACGATAATAGTAAATGCAATGTCCTCTTTAACTCTTTATCGCATTCAGGAAAAGGCAAGAAAAGAAGCGAAAGAAGGAAATATCGTTGGTGCAACACGACATTTACATAATGTTGCAACTCATTTATTGGCGCAAGGAGATCGAAAACTTGCTCATACAATTTTAGAAGAGGCTGAAAATTTGAAGGTCAACAAGAGTTTTTCTGACCTTGGGGAAAAGAAAATGAAATATGGGACTAGGTCGCTAATGTTATTGCCAGATTCGGAGAGGGAAGAAAATGATAATTTGTCCTAATTGCCACCATAAAGAGTTTCCAGGCGCATTATTTTGTAGTGAATGTGGCGCACGCCTAATTTCTTTAGATTACTTGACTACTCAATCGATTCAGAGAACTCCGAGTGATAAATTGGATTCAGATATTGTTGAACAAATCGGGTTTTCTAAAAGTGATATCGAGCTTAGGTCACAAAGCAAGCCTGAAACTACTGAAATTTCATTATTTATTATTGAAAGTAAACAAACATTAAATTTAGCCGGCAGAACTGAATTTACTTTTGGAAGAGTAGCTGAAGGACAACCAATTCTACCCGATGTTGATTTATCACCTTTTGAAGCATATTCACAAGGAGTGTCACGTTTGCATGCAGCTCTAAAAATCCACCACAATCGTGTAACAATTATGGACTTGGGCTCATCAAATGGGACACGTGTTAATGGACAAAAGATCGTTCCGCACGTTGATTACCCAATTAATCAAGGTGATATCATTGCATTAGGAAAATTAAAAATTCAGGTTATCCTTCGATAAGGAGACAATATGCTTACAGTAATTGTTCATATTAACAATGAGGACCCAATTTTAGGTGAGATTGATGAGCTTTCAAACCCAGAGGATCAATTAGTCATCTTAAAAAATCCTAGAAGAAAAGATGGAAAAGATGTCCATTTTTTGGAAGCTTCAGTCTCGACAATAATTATTCCGATCCACCGAATAAATTTTGTGGAAGTTATGCCAACTGGAGTGGAAGAAGAAATCATCTCTTTTGTCAGGGAGTAAATTTATGGAAGATCATTTTAAAAATAAAACAATTCTAGTTGTCGATGATGAAGAGCGGATGGCTAGGTTTATCCGGTTGAATCTTGAACATGACGGCTTTCAAGTGGTAGAAGCATATCGTGGTATGCAAGCGATGAATGCTTACCGGGATTCTTTACCTGATTTAATTTTATTGGATGTAATGCTTCCAGATATTGACGGTTTTGAAGTCTTGGGAATGATAAGAGAAATCAGCACTGTACCTGTGATTATGCTGACTGCAAAAGGTGAGGAAGATGATCGTGTGAAAGGTTTGGAATTAGGTGCAGATGATTATATTACCAAACCATTCAGTCCTAGAGAGCTGGTAAGCAGAGTGAGAGCGGTTTTAAGAAGGGTCGAGCCTGCTTCATCTGAATCTCCTGATGTTATTCAAGTAGATTCTAAATTAAAACTTGATTTTGCAAAACGTGAAATATGGCTCAACGGTGAACTAGTGAAATTGCGTCCTACAGAATATCGGTTGCTCTTTCATTTGGCAAAAAATGCAGGGTGGGTTTTAACTTACGATCAATTGCTTTCGAGAGTATGGGGATACGAATATCGCGATGAGCCACATTATGTGAGACTCTATATTAATTATTTACGTCAGAAATTAGAGGAAGACCCTTCAAATCCAAAATATATTTTAACTGAACGGGGAGTTGGATATCGTTTTGTAGATTATAAAAGACAAGTTTGATTAAGATATAACGTTAATATTTTGTTAATGAAGTTCGAATAATTTTTGTGATATACTCTAGGGGAGTATATATTTACAAGGAGAATTAATGATTACTGAACCTGTTCATGTCACCGATGCTGCTTTTGAAAAAACTGTATTACAATCCCAATTACCAGTTATTGTTGATTTTTGGGCACCCTGGTGTGGTCCCTGCAAAATGGTTGCTCCAGTTTTGGATAAATTATCTAAAGAATATAGTGGGAAAATGATAGTTGCCAAAGTAAATACGGATGAAAACCCAGAATGGGCAACAAAATATGGTGTTCAAGGAATTCCTACAATGCTATTTGTTAATAAAGGAAAAATTGCACACCGCCAAGTAGGCGCTCTCCCTGAAGGTATGTTAAGAGATGTTGTAGAACAATTCTTAGATGTCGTAAAAGAGGGTTAAAAGTAGCGAGGCTCACCATTTTTCTGGTGAGCCTCTTTTCAATATTAAGATTTCTTGATCATCTGAAAAACTTTATCTTATTCAATTTCCCGAACAATATTTGCACCAAGACTAAGTAATTTTTTCTCAACATTTTCATAACCACGATCTATTTGTCTTACATTTCGGATAACAGAAGTCCCCTTGGCAGAAAGTGCTGCTAGTACGAGTGCCATTCCTGCTCGAATATCTGGACTTTCCAATTTTTCACCATATAGTTGTGAGGGACCTTGTACTATACATCGATGTGGATCGCATAAGACTATCTGAGCACCCATACTCACTAATTTGTCAGTAAAATACATTCTGCTTGGATACATCCAATCATGGAAAAGCATCGAACCTTTTGATTGAGTTGCAACGACAATTGCAATGCTCATTAAATCCGTTGGAAATGATGGCCATGGCATCACACTTATTTCCGGAATTGCGTTTCCTAAGTCCGGTTCGATCACTAAAGGCTGGACAGCAGAAACCCACAAATCATTTCCAGAAGTCACCCAATCTATGCCTATTCGATGGAACACGAGCTTGATCATATCCAGATATTCATTACCTGCATTATGGATCGTGATTTCACCTCCTGTAACTGCTGCTGCACCAACGAAACTGATTACTTCCAGATAATCGGGTCCGACAGTAAATTCACATCCATGTAATTTTGGAACACCGGTTATATGTAAAGTATTGGAGCCGATATTATCAATTTTAGCTCCCATAGAATTTAGCAAATTACAGAGTTCTTGTATGTGAGGTTCTGACGCTGCATTACGAATAATGGATTGTCCTTCAGCAGTGACACAAGCCATGATCGCATTTTCAGTGGCGGTAACGCTCGCTTCATCCAGAAGAATATTACCTCCAACTAATTTTTTGGCTTTAAAATGAAATGTGCGATCATAAGTTACTTCGACGCCCAATTTCTTTAATGCCAGAATATGGGTGTCTACTCTTCTTCTGCCAATTACATCTCCACCTGGTGGTGGAAGAATTAATTCTCCCGAGCGTGCAACCATCGGACCTGCAATAAGGATAGATGCGCGAATCTTTCTACATAGGTCAGGATCAAGGTCAGCAAATCGAACTTCTTTCGCGTGAATATTCCAGGTATTATCATTTGCAATTGAAATATTCACACCCAAACTTTCAATTAGATTCTTCATTGCAAGAACATCTAGAATATTCGGCATATTATGAAGAACCACAGGTTCATCAGTTAATAAACAGGCGGCTAGAAGCGGTAAGGCTGCATTTTTATTGCCAGAAGGAGTGACTTCACCTTTAAGTGGAATTCCACCGTTAATGACAAATTTCTCCACGATAACCTCCAGGTTTTATTCTTAATTATAGCGTGGAAAAATCGATCGGAGCCCTTAAGAATGTTGGATAACTGGTTTTATTCAATTCACTATTTAATTCTTCGAAGCTAAATATTGGTTTTGAACAAGTGGTTCGAGTACATAAATACAGGGTTGTTTTGTTATTTATTAGTGATTTTCCTTGTAGGATGAACAGTTCATCGAAAAGTGGATCATTTGAAAATAATGAAAAAAATATTACATCAGGTAGAATATTTTTAATAAGGTAGTTTTCAAGAAATTGCGCAAATTCTTGATCTTTTTCACCTTTAATCAATATGATACTGCTCGGCGAATTAATTATATTTGAAATCACTTTTAGCCAAGCAGCATAAGATATCGGGAATTTTTGAATTTGAGAGCCGGTTAAATTAATAGATTGATGAATAAAGTCAGCATATTTTTCTTCCGACCTAAAAATATTTAATTTTTGAATCACCAATAGGGCTTGTGCCCACCCAGAAGGGGTCACTGAATCATCAATGGTTTGGGGTCGAATAATTAGTTGTGAATCGTCAACCCCGGTATCGAAAAATTGATTATTTTCCCAAAATAGATCCACCATATTGTCGCAAAATGAATATGCTATATCAAGCCATTTTTTATTTTTTTCAACAATGAATAAATCAATAAATGCATTAATTAAATTTGCATAATCACTTAAGAACCCTTTTTGACCTAATTTTTTGTCCCGATAAGAATGATATAAACGATTCTCACAGATTAAATTATTGAGAATAAAATTGGCGACTCGATTTGCAATAGTAAGATATTTATCGTTTTGAAGAAGGAATCCGCTCACAGCAAATGTTGAAATCGCCATGGCATTCCAGTCTACTAATATTTTATCATCAGTTTTTGGTCGAATTCTAGTATTCTGAACTTCAATTAATTTCGATAATTCTTCAATTTCATGACCGTTACTTAATAATCGAAGAATGAAATTTCCTTCAAAATTGCCAGGACCAGCAAGATCGAAATTCTGGTTAAGATTTTTCAGTTCTTCATCATTAAATATTTCGTGTAGTGTTTGTTTGGAAAATGTGTAAAACTTGCCTTCTTCATCCTCTGAATCTGCATCCAAACTCGACCAAAAACCCTCATTTTCTGAAAGTAGTTCGTTGATCATAAAATCTAAAGTTTTTAATGCAATTGTCAAAAACCTTTCGTGATTGGATCTTCGTCCTGCGTATAGATATATTAAGGCAAGCTGAGCATTATCGTACAGCATCTTTTCAAAGTGAGGTACCAGCCATTTTTCATCAACGCTATATCGGTGAAATCCACCCCTGAGAATATCAAACAAACCACCTTTGCTCATGCTTTCAAGCGTAAAATTAACTACATTTTGGATTTTTGCTTCGTGATAGAGGTCATTGTGTAATAATAAAGACAAAGCTAATGGATGTGGAAATTTTGGTTGAGTTCCCCAACCTCCATTTTCTTTGTCAAAATCATTAAGAATAATTTGAATACTGGCAGTAAAAATATTATTTTCATGATTGAAAATGGAATTAATTGGCATACTGATTTGTAAAATTTTTTGTGTAAATTCACGGCTTTGGGCGTTGATCTCCTGACTGTACTTGTCGTAACTTCTTGCGATATTAAGTAAAAGATCTTTAAACCCGGGCAAACCATAATTCGGAAATAAAGGAAAATAGGTTCCCATATAGAAAGGATGGCCATCTGGAGTAAGAAATCCACTCAGTGGCCGACCACCTTGGCCATTCATTGAAACGAGAGCATCCATGTATATTTTGTCAATATCTGGTCGTTCTTCGCGATCCACTTTAATTGAAACAAAATATTCATTTAGCACATCAGCAATTTCCGGATTTGAAAATGATTCATGTTCCATCACGTGGCACCAATGGCATGCTGAATATCCAATACTTAAAAATATTGGTTTATTTTCAGATTTTGCTTTATTTAATGCATCTTTACCCCAAGCGTGCCAATCAACTGGATTCGAAGCGTGCGCTAATAAATAAGGTGATACTTCATCTTTGAGTCTATTCATAACCAACATTGTAGATTGTTTGGGTAAAAAAGTTATTGTGCGTAAAATGTTACTGTGCTTAATTCAAACATATTTTTGAAAGTAAGTATACTAAAAAGTAATTTACTGTTTGATTGTGAGGGCGAAATGACTGATGTTCAAAGATTGGATTTAAGTTCAAAAAAAGAAAAGAACGAATTTGTGATGTTTCCATTTACACTTTATAAAGATGTGGAGCAATGGGTACCGCCATTCATTAGTGATATGAAAATGATGCTGGATACAAAAAAACATCCTTTTTACGAACATTCTATCGCGGAATATTATGTCGCCAAAAAGAATGATGTGATTGTAGGCCGTCTTGGTGTAATGGAAAACAAACCATTTAATAAAGTTCACGAAACAAAAAAAGCTCAATTTTATTTTTTTGATTCCATCGATGATCAGGAAGTTGCTAACTCTTTATTTGAGCGTGGCTTTGAATGGTGTAGAAAACATGATTTGGATACTGTAATTGGTCCCAAGGGGTTAAGTGCTTTTGACGGGTATGGAATTCAAATCGAGGGATTTGAAAACCGGCAAATGATGACCATGATGAATTACAATTTTCCTTACTATCAAAAATTAGTAGAGACGGTTGGTTTTGAAAAAGAAGTAGATTTTGTGTCATGTTATATAAATTCTGCGAAATTTGTTTTGCCCGAAAAAGCTCAATTAGTCGTTCAACGTGTCAGAGAAAAAGGAAAATTTAAGGTGATTACTTTCCAGTCTAAAAAAGAGTTAAAGAAGTGGGCAAAACGTATTGGAGTGGCATATAACAAAACATTCATAAATAATTGGGAATACTACCCATTTAGTGACCGTGAAGTCCAATATATAGTGGATCAATTAATGATTGTCGCGGATCCAAAATTGATAAAAATTATCACATACAATGATGATGTAATTGGTTTTTTGCTTGCTTTTCCTGATATTTCTGAAGCTTTACAAAGGCAAAAAGGGAGAATTACACCTTGGGGAGTATTGGATATTATGCTCGAATTCAAGCGCACGAAATGGGTTTCTCTCAATGGTGCAGGTGTCCTTCCAGAATATCATGGGAGCGGAGGAAACGTTTTATTGTATGATGAAATGGCTAAGTCGTTTAAAGATTATGATCAATATATCCATGGAGAATTGACGCAAGTTGCAGAAACTGCTGTGCAAATGCGTAAAGATTTGATTAGTATGGGTGGAAGAGCCTATAAAAATCACCGCGTGTTTAGAATAAAAATATAGATTTTATAATATCTATCCAATGCCACTTTTCATATGAAAAGTGGCATTTTTTAGAAAATTAAATGTATTTATAAGGCCACAAGAAAGAAAAAGAATCGAAAAAGGAACCAAAATAATATAGTACCTTTGAAAAGGGATGCTAATAAAAAATAAGATTTCAAGGAAAAAAAACAAAAATGTTAAGATTATGAAATACTTCTTGAATTCCTTACTTTTCAATTCAGATACTAATCCAAAACAGAAAAATATAAAATAAAGACTCCCAATGAACAAATTTCTCCCCAAACCCCCGTAGAGGATATTGTTTAAATAATTGGTTTTCGCAGAAATTAAATTGTTTTCATAATTTGAAATATCTTCAATTGCCGGCTTTACCACAAATAATTGACCAAATATACCAATTAATTTCAAATTCGCGTTCTTGAGGATAAAATCCGGGTTCTCAACTGATACTGTATTGATTTGCTCAGCTGTAAGATTGTTTCTTTCCTGAATCATATTATTTAAGACAGCAAATGGTTTTCCCCATAACACCGGATTAAGGAAAATAAATAAAAGGAGTGCTATTACGGAATAAAGGATGACCTGGGTAAATAATAACTTCAAATCTTTTCTGGTTAAATAGATGATATAGATAATTCCAATTAGTATTAGTGGGAATGCACTTTGTTTTGAATTGATTGCCAAAACAATAGGAATAGCTGATAAAAAAAGAATTTTCTTTGGCAATTGTAATAATAAAAACAAACCAAGAATTATAAAGAAAATAAGAGCACCTTCTGCCATCGACCTTCGGACATGTAAAAGAATCAATGAGTTTGTCATTAACAAAAACGAACTTAATAATGCAACGGGCTTACCAAATATATCTTTGCTCAAGATATAGTACATCAACAAAGTAAATGGTAATAATATTGCAATACTAAACCGTGAAACAAATAATAATTTAGGTCCAGGTAATGCGGGCTGGTTTTCAAACCAAGATTTCGACCAATCCCAATCCACAAAAAGTGATGGAGAGTTCGTAATTTGACGGGCAAGTCCTATAATATATCTTGTAACTGGAGAATCTAGAAGGCGGTATCTTTGCTCAGATTCCATTAAGTAAGCAGAATTATAAATAAGGTCATTAAAATGTCCCGAAATAATTAAGTCCACATCTTTACTCATGAA
>PHBS01000132.1 GCA_002841995.1 Chloroflexi bacterium HGW-Chloroflexi-8 | reverse complement strand
ACCTCGGTCGAACAGAACCTGCGCGGAGCCCGCGAGGTCAAGACCTATGTCCAGGAAGACGCAGAAATCACGCGCTTTGACCGTGAGAACAACCACTGGTTCGATCTTTCTGCTGCTGTCGCACGTATGCAGTCACTTAATATGCCTCTCCTTTTCCTGATTGCTAACATTGGTATCGTCATCGTCATTCTTTACGGTGGCACGCAGGTCATTCAGGGGCAGCTGACCCTTGGAGAAATCATCGCCTTTATCACTTATATCGGCCAGCTCATTGACCCCGTCCGTCGCCTCGGCCTCATCATCCCGGCAGTTGCCATCGCCGGTTCTGCCGCCGAGCGTGTCTTTGACATCCTCGATACGGTCTCCGAAGTCCAGGATGAACCAGATGCCTCCCCCATCACCATTACTGCGGGTCGGGTTCAATTTGATTCGGTCTCCTTTAGTTATGGCCAGCATAAAGTTCTCTCCGATATCAATTTCACCGTCCAGCCTGGTCAGACCATCGCCCTGCTCGGTTCCACAGGTTCCGGCAAGTCCACTATCATCAGCCTCCTGCCGCGTTTTTATGATCCAACAGCCGGGCAAATCCTCATCGATGGCTTTGATATCCGGCATGCCACCCTGCACTCGCTACGCTCGCAGATCGGTATCGTCCTCCAGGAGACCACCCTTTTCGCTGATACAATCCGTGAAAATATCGCCTTTGGCTCTACAGGTGCCAGCGATGACCAGATCATTCGCGCTGCTCAAGCAGCCCAGGCGCACGAATTCATCCTCCAAAGCCCTCTGGGATACCAGACTAAAGTTGGTGAGCGCGGTGTCACGCTCTCTGGCGGGCAAAAACAACGCATCGCCATTGCCCGTGTCCTGCTCATGGATCCCCGCATCCTCATCCTGGATGACGCCACCGCCTCGGTCGATTCTGAAACCGAGCATCTCATCCAGCTTGCCTTCCGCAACCTCATCCACGGTCGCACCACCTTTGTCATTGCCCACCGCCTCAGTACGGTCCGTGATGCTGACCAGATCCTGGTCATGGATAAAGGCCGCATCGCTGCCGCCGGTACCCACGAATCCCTCTTGGCCAGTTCCCATCTCTACGCTGAAATTTATAATCGCCAGCTCAAGCAGCAGGAGGGTCAGCCATGAGTCTTTCCATCGGCAACACCTCGGCTGGCATGGGTCCCCGTGATGCGCTCGATTCCTTTGGCAGCGCCAACAATCCGGATGCCGGTAAGTTCAATCCCCAGGTTGTTCGCCGACTGTTGGCCTATCTCACCCCACACAAGACCCGTATGATCTTTGCCCTCATCCTGACCCTGGCAGAGTCCGGTCTCACGTTGCTCTCGCCTTTTCTGATCAAGATCGCCATTGATCAATATATCACGCCTGGCGACAAGCGCGGTTTGTGGGGCATCGCTGGACTCATTGCGCTCTGTTTTATGGCCACCTTCTTCGTCAGTGCCGGACAGCGCTACCTGCTCTCCTGGGTCGGTCAAAAAGTCCTCACCAAAATTCGCTCAGAACTCTTCCGCCATCTCCAGCGCCTGCACCTCGGTTACCATGATAACCACATCACCGGTGTGACCGTCTCGCGCGTCATCAACGACGTAGCCGAAATCAACGAGCTCCTCTCCCAGGGTGTCATCACCCTCATTGGTGATTTGGTCGTCCTGATCGGCATCATCATCGTCATGCTCAGTATGAGCCCCAAACTCGCTCTTCTGACCTTTACCGTCCTGCCGCTCATCTTCTTAGCTACCTGGCTCTTTTCCCGTCAGGCTCGCGTCGCCTTCCGTGAAACCCGTTCCAAGATCGCAGCGGTGGTGGGTGATCTGGCCGAAGATATCAGTGGCATGCGCGCCATCCAGGCTTTCACCCAGGAAAAAGCTTCCCAGGAGCGTTTCCAGGCCGTCAATGAGGAAAATCGGGTTGCCTACATCAACGCCATGTCGCTCTCATTTGTCTTTTTACCAGCGGTTGAGTTCCTCGGCATGCTCGCCACCGCCATCGTGCTCTGGTTTGGCGGTCGCTTTGTCATTCAGGAGCAGGTCACCCTGGGTGTTCTGGTTGCTTTCCTCTCCTATGTCACCCGCTTTTTCTCGCCCATCCTGGAGCTCAGCCGTCTTTACACCACCTTCCAGTCTGCCATGGCCGGCGGCGAGGAAGTCATCAAGCTTCTCGATTTTCCTTTGGATATCAAAGACGCCGAAGATGCTCCCGATCTCCCGCCTATTATCGGCAAGGTTGAACTGCGCGATGTCAGCTTCCGTTACCGCCCGGATTCACCCATCGTCCTGGATCACATTAGCATGACCATCCAGCCCGGCGAAACGATCGCCATTGTCGGACCCACTGGCGCAGGTAAGACCTCCATTGCCAACCTGATCGCCCGCTTTTACGAAATTTCGGATGGCGCTCTACTGATCGATGACACCGATATCCGCACCGTCACGCAGGCGTCCCTTCATCGCCAAATCTGCGTTGTCTCGCAGGTACCCTTCCTCTTCTCGCGCACCATCGCCGAAAATATCAGCTACGGGCTGCCCGCCGCCACCCCAGCTCAGATCGAAGAAGCCGCCCGTCAGGCCAATGCCCACGATTTCATCACAGCCCTGCCGGATGGCTACCAGACCCGCATTCAGGAAGGCGGCGTCAATCTCTCCCTCGGTCAGCGCCAGCTCATCAGCATTGCTCGTGCCATGCTCACCGCCCCCGCCATCCTCATCATGGATGAAGCCACAGCCAACATCGATACTGTCACCGAGGTCCAGATCCAGCAAGCCCTGGAGAGGCTCTTCATGGGACGCACCGCTATCGTCATCGCCCACCGCCTCAGCACCGTTCGACGTGCCAACCGCATCTACGTCCTCGATCAGGGTCACATCGTCGAGCAAGGCACCCACAACTACCTCCTCGCCCAAAATGGCCTCTACGCCCGCCTGTACAATAGACAATTTTCAGAGAAAAAATAAGTTATTAAGCTGTTAAGCTATTAAGTCACTTCTTAGTGGTCTTTCTCTTGTTTTTCTTTGTCTTAAACGCCTGTCCCCTGCCCGGTTTTTGGGCATGGGGATCGCGGTTCAATGTTTAATCTTTAAAGAAAAAAGGAGGGTCATAATCAACCCTCCCTCAACAACTCAACAGCTTAACAGCTTAAGAGCTCAACAGCTTATTTTATCACTTCCCCTGCCGGCGAAACCACATACCACACACCGCCAACATCCTGCCCCGAAGTCTGACCAGGCTCTTTGTCGTTTATCCAATAGTACAATGGCATCTTGTTGTAGGTCACGATCTTCGAGCCATCCGGCAAATCTGCTGTTCCAAGCAAACTGGCGTCCACACCTTCGCCCACGCTCGGGTTATCCACAGCGAGCAGGGGAGGCCACTTATCCAGACATCCACCCGAGCAGTTAGACTTGTTGGGCTCATCCACCGTGTACATATACAGCGTCATTCCCTTACCGTCCACCAGGAACTTACCCAAGGAGGCGTTACTCGAGACCTTCAACAGCACATCCGCACTGGCTGCCGGCATTCCCACCGGTTTTCCGTCTGGCGAAACCACATACCAAACCTGGTTCACATCCTGTCCGGTGGTATCTCCTGGCGCTTTATCATTCACCCAGTAATACAAAGGCATCTTGTTATACGTCACCATCACTTTGCCGTCCGCCAGTGTCGTCGTACCCAGCAAACTCTTGTCCACGCCATCGCCCAACACATGGTTATCTACCGCTAAAAATGGAGGCCAGGCTTCCAGACATCCGCCCGCACAGTTAGATTTGTTCGGCTCGTCCTTTGTGAACATATACAGCGTCATCCCCTTACCGTCCACCAGGATCTTCCCCAGCGCTGAATCCGCCACCTGGATCGTAATCCCGGGTTCGATATCCACAGGCATTGTTTCCAGTGTTGCAGTCGGGCTGCCCGTCACCGGAACAGCAGCCGGTGAACATGCCGCCAGCACCATCGCGCCCACAACCAACATCCCGACCATCAGGATCGGATTTCTTAAAAAGTTCCTACCGTTCATTTTCATCTCCTGTTTAAAGAATTTTTCACACCTGGTTGGAGGACCAATCCAACCGCCAAATTTATTTCTACTTAACAATACGCAAAACCGCACTAATTGGATCATTTTTATCTAAATATAAATAACAAATACAAGCAAATATGATATTTCCCTCCCTAAATCCCTCCCATCGAGTGGGAGGGACTTTAACTACCCTTTTCTACCACTTGTTGGGAGAAGATGGGTTGGGGGAGATGAATGTTGTAAGCAGGTAGGGACATAGGGAGGGCGCTCTTAAGAACTTAAGAACATAAGAACTTAAAAACTTAACAGCTTAATAACTATCTCTTGCTACTCGCTACTCGCTTGCGAAGCATGTATGCCATGCGTAGCACTTCGAGGTGACGAAGTCACCGAAGAAGACGAGCTACCAGCTATTCACTACCCAAAACCTTTTCCCCCGTCGGCTGCTTACTGCCCCCCGTTGGCTCAATCGTAATCCCAAACGAATCATAATCCCCCAGAGGTCGATCCGCCGAGACCATCAAATTCCCATACCCGTCTGCATTCACCCCAAAAGTCCCACCATCGATAATTTTCCCATCCAGGTGCAGCCAAATCTGATACACGTGCCCTGCATCCAGCACCGGCGCATGCGTCACCGCCAAAGACCCGTACTGCTGCTCCTTAAACACCATCACATACCCGTTCGCCCCCGGGGCAGCATCCGTCTCCTTCAGGCGGACCACCTGCATATAACGCGCACTCTCCGCAGTCTCGTATTCCTGCACCTGCTGCGAAAGGCGAAAGTTGCTGATCCCCAGCATCACAAGCGCCAGCACAGTCACCAGCCCAAGCACCACACCCGCCGGTGACCTGAAAATATTCTGAATAGCCTCCAGCAACCCAAATAACGGTGCATCAGCCCTGGGCGCAACCGATGAACCTTCGCGTACGTGCTGCGCGGATGACTGTGAAACGCGCCGTATAACCTTAGCCTTCAGCCCCGGATCTGGCGCAACCGCAGAATGAACCAGCGCCCCAGCCGCAATCTGTGCCGATGTAGCCTCCAAAGCTGCCAATTCCTTTTTACACAGCTCGCAGTCCGCCACATGCGCAGCCACCCGCGCCGAATCCTCCGCCTCGAGCATACCCAAAGCAAAGCCCGGTAAGTCATCTAAGACATGCGCGTCAGCCATTTTACTCACAAACTCCTCGGGCTGTCACCAGCCGAAACACCAATAAAAACGGTGCACACACCGCCTGTATTAATATACGCAAAAAATCGCTCATTGGATGACAAATTTCGAATCTCAGCCTGCATCAATGATCCCCCGTTCCAAAAAAGAATCGCGCAGCTTCACCATCGCCAGACGCACCCGGCTCTTGATCGTCCCCAAAGGCTCACCCAGCAGCGTCGCAATCTCGCTCTGGCTCATCCCCTTGAAATACGCCAGCCTCAGCACCTGTCGCTGGTCCTCCGGTAAAAGAGCCACCACCTGTCGCACCACCTGTTCGTGCAGCGTGCTCTCCACGGAACGCTCCAAAGATCGCTCTGCCCCATCCATGTCTGCCAACCCGTCCAGCACATCCAGACGATCGTCTCCGTTCTCATCCGGCCAATCCACCTGCTCCTTTTCAGGACGCACCTTCCGCCGGCGCAGCTCATCGATCGCCCGGTGGCGCGTGATGCTCACCAGCCAGGTACTCACCTTCGCCAATTGGGATCGATAGCCGTCTGCCCCCGTGCAGACCCGCACAAACACATCCTGCGTAATCTCCTCCGCCGTCTCGATGTCGCCCAGCATGTGAAAGGCAACGCTGTAGACCAGCCGGCCGTAGCGCTCATACAATGCCCCGACTGCATCATTCAGCGTCGACTCCGCATCCGCCTTACCAAAAGATCGGGCAATCACCACCACCAGGGCAGCATCATCCACAGCAGAAAAATCCAAACCCAAACCCTCCACACGCGTGCAAATCACCCATTTTCATGATTATAACCACACCACCCCCCAAAATAACACCCCTTGTACACTTATCCCCTTCATATAAAATGTACTACAATTAATATATATTGTTCTTTTTTCTTAAACCTTTATTATCCTTAGCGGCATTAGCGAACTTCGCGGTTCAATCTTTTTCTTTTATTCTCTTAAAACCATAAATTCCTTAGCGGTTTTAGCGGTTCAATGTTTAATCTTTTTATCATTCTTCTTTTGCTATCAGCCATGAGCAATGAGCTATGAGCAATTCCCCCCTCCTGACCCTCGCCAAAGGATGCCTGCTATCCATCCTGACCCTGATCGCCATTTTCATCGGCGGCTTGCTATTCACCTACCTGCTTTCCAAAAACCCCATCAACCTTTCATCCGAAGCTTCTCTCCCATTAATATTTCTATTTCTATCTGCAGCTTTTGGGATCAGTGTCCGTAGTTTCATCAGGAACACAATCGCATCGTTTACTATTCGCGGAATTTTAGAAATACCGGATTTCAAATTTATCCAAAGAAAATCTTCCGGCGTTTTGAAAAACCCAATCATCGTGAAATTCATTGTCGCAATGTCTGTTTTGATATTCAGTTATTTATTGGTCACCATGCTCGCCATGTTTTCCAATTTGTCCGATAAGCCACAGGCAGCATTTACCCAGATCTTTGTAATCTTAATCGGTGGATTTTCAGGTTTACTGTTGGCGATTTTGGTTTTTGTTCGTACGGTTCCATCGAATGAGCATGGAAATGTTGAGACCCTATAATTATTTTGGATTATATGAAAGCATCAGGAATTTATGATCGACCTATCCTCTTTTCCCCTCCAATCCACCGCTGCCCAGCTCTGCATCCGCCACCAAGGCCAAATCCTCACCGACCAATTTTTTAGCTCAGAGCAATTAAGAACGTGCAATGTGCAACCATCCAACGAAGTGTTACTAGGTGACAAAGTCCCGAAAAAGAATGGTCACTTGCTACCCGCTACTCGCTACCCGCTATCAGCTAACACCCCCTTCCTCACCTTCTCCGTCTCCAAAGCCTTCACCGCCTGCGCCATCCTGCACCTCCTCGAACAGGGCAAAATCGAGCTGGATGCCCCCGTCGCCACCTACTGGCCGCGGTTCGCCTATGGCGGCAAACAAACCGCCACCATCCGCCATGCCCTCACCCACCAGGCCGGCGTCCCAGCCCCGCACCTCAACCGTCAGGTCCTGCTCTGGCCGTTCTGGAACCTCGTCACCCGGGATCTGGCGCGCACCAAAGCTATCTACCCGCCCGGCACCCAAACCGCCTACCACCTCGTCAATTTCGGCTTCATCCTCGGCGAAGTCGTCCGTCGCGTCAGCGGCCTTCCCATTGACCAGTACCTCCAAGAGCACTTCTTCACCCCGCTTGGGCTGCAAAACACCTGGATGCGCATCCCAAAAAGCGAGCTGCAGCGTTCCCCAAAAGTCTTCCCTGCCTCCGCAGATATGCGCACCAATGCCACCCTCTTCAACCTCCCCAGCATACGCCGCGCCCTTATCCCCGCTGCCGGCCTGCACAGTACCGCCCACGACCTGGCCACCTTCTTCCAGATGCTCCTGGATGGCGGCAGCGCCAACGGGCACACCTTCCTCCAACCGGAAACCATCGCCCTGGCGACCAGCTCGCAAAACGAAGGCTACGATGCCTACGTCCACTACGATATGAACTGGGGTTTTGGCTTCATCATCGGCGGCGGTAGCTTCCGGCAGGGTGTGGATCCCACCAAACTCACCCTCGGTTACGGCAGTTCCGCCGCCCCCTTCTCCGCTATGGGCATGGGCACCTGCATCGTCTGGGCAGATCGTAAAGAGCAGCTAGTGGTTGCCTTCACCTGCAATGGCATGCTCGGTGATGAAGGTGTTCATCAGCGCTGGGCAGGCATCTCCAATGCCGCCTGGGATGCGTTGAGGGGGTAAAACTAACCAAAATGTTAGTTGGAAATGGGGGAAAAATTGCTATAATGAAATTTAGATTCTGGGGAAAAGATTACTCGTAGAACATCAAAGATTCATCACCCAGGAAAGTAAACTTGTTCGGTTCATTGGTTTGATCCGTACGTTTTTCAAACAGTGTTATCTCAGGGAGGATATATGCGCGATTTTTTACGAAACCTGGCAATTTTGGTTGTCATTTTTATTGGATTTATGGTTTTATTTCCGGATATGATGAACCAGGTCGGTGGTTTAATGGGTGGATTGGGTATTTTGCCACTGTTTATCATCATGGTAATTGTCTCTGCAATTCCGAGAAGAAAAAGAAGATGAAATTAACCTGAATTTATGCTAAATTGAATCAAGTTAAAATCCAACAAATAATAATGGTGATGTATGTCCAATAATGGCGAACTGGAAAAAACCCTTTGGGCAGCGGCCGATAAGTTGCGGTCCAACATGGATGCTGCCGAATATAAACATGTCGTCTTAGGATTAATATTCTTAAAATATATTTCCGATGCTTTTCAAGAATTGCATGAACAACTCAAAGCAGGGAAAGAGGATTTTGAAGGCGCGGATCCGGAAGATCCGGATGAATACCTCGCTAATAACATCTTCTTTGTGCCGGAGAAAGCTCGCTGGCAGTATTTGCAGGACCGTGCCAAACAACCGGAGATTGGCAAATGGATAGATGACGCTATGGATGCCATCGAAAGGATCAATCCACCATTAAAAGGTGTTCTCCCCAAGATTTATGCCGATCCGGAATTGGATAAACAACGATTAGGCGAATTAATTGATCTGATTGGCAATATCGGCTTCAAGAAAAACGGAAATTCAGCCCAGGATTTATTAGGCAGGGTATATGAATATTTTCTCGGTCAATTTGCAGACGCAGAAGGGAAAAAAGGTGGGCAGTTTTACACCCCCCAAAGTATTGTCAAATTACTTGTTGAAATGATCGAACCTTTCAATGGCCGAGTCTATGATGGCTGTTGTGGTAGTGGCGGCATGTTCGTTCAAAGCGAGAAATTTGTCACCCAACATCAAGGCAAGATCAAAGACCTCTCCATCTACGGGCAGGAATCCAACCCCACCACCTTGCGCTTGGCACGCATGAACTTGGCGATTCGAGGCATTGATGCTAAATTGGAATTAGGCGACACCTTCCAAGAAGATAAACACCCGGATTTAAAGGCGGATTTTATTCTTGCAAATCCTCCTTTTAATATCAGCGATTGGGGTGGTAAAAACTTCACTGAAGATACACGTTGGAAATTCGGAGTTCCCCCTGCCGGTAACGCCAACTATGCCTGGCTTCAGCACTTCATTCATAAACTTAGCCCAGTTGGTACAGCAGGGATTGTCCTTGCTAATGGCAGCATGAATAGTAACACGAGCGGAGAAGGCGAGATCCGTAAGAAAATGATTGAAGCAGGCTTGGTGGATTGCATGGTTGCCCTTCCTGCACAGCTTTTTTACAACACCATGATCCCCGCCTGTCTCTGGTTCCTATCGCGTAATCGTACGGGTAGGGTTCACCCCTACCCCTTCCGAGACCGTTCCAACGAAATTTTATTTATCGATGCCCGTAAACTGGGAACAATGATCAATAGGCGAAATAAAGAGTTCGCGGATGAAGATATCGCCAACATCGCCGGAACCTACCACGCCTGGCGTGGTGAGGGAGGTGCTTATGAAGATATCCCTGGTTTTTGCAAGGCGGCCACAATCGATGAAGTGCGCACCAACAACTACGTACTCATGCCAGGTCGGTATGTAGGCACGGAAGATGCAGAAGATGACGGCATACCATTTGAAGAAAAAATGAATGCGCTCACCAAGAAACTTGCCGAACAATTCACACTGGGCAATGAACTGCAAGAAAGGATTCGCAAAAACCTGAAAGGAATTGGTTATGATATCTGATCTTTATGCATTCCCGCCAGAAAGAATTGCGCAATCAGAAGCCCTCACCGGTCAGCTCATCATGGCGCATCGCCGGCTAGCCGAACTCAAAGGTGTTGCTCCTTTGTTGCCCAATCAAGACATATTACTGAATACCCTTGCGCTCCAAGAGGCTAAAGATAGCTCGGCAATCGAGAACATCATCACCTCGCATGATGAATTGTTTAAGCAAGAATTGGACATTCCTCAGTTCAACAACGCCGCCGCAAAAGAAGTTGGCCGTTATTCAGAGGCGCTTAAGCTGGGCTTCGAACGGATCGTATCCAAAGGGCGACTCACCCTGGATGATTTGGTTGCGATTCAATCAACTCTTGTGATTGGGGGTCCTGATCCTGGTATTCGCACCAAACCGGGGACGATAGTGGGCAACCGGGCTACCGGAGAAGTGATTTACAAACCACCCCAAGACTATGACCAGATCGTGGAGTTACTCGAACGGCTGCTGATCTTTTTCAACGAGGATGCCTACCGTGGACTAGATCCACTTGTTAGAGTGGCGTTAATTCATTACCAGTTCGAGAAAATTCACCCTTTTTATGACGGGAATGGACGAACTGGCCGAATATTGAATTTGCTTTACCTGGTGCAGCATGGCTTGCTGGATCTTCCTATCCTTTACCTTAGCCGTTATATCGTCCGAAGTAAAAGTGTTTACTTGGCTCATTTTCGAACAGATCAGGTGGATGATCAATGGGAAGCCTGGATAAATTTCATGCTGCGCGGCGTGGAATTGACCTCGACTGAGACAATCGAAACCATTCACGGGATGAGAGATTTGATGAAAGATTATCAAGAAAGGATCAAAACGCAGCTACCCAAAATTTATTCGCTTGATTTGTTGAACACCCTTTTTAAGCACCCCTATACCAAAATTGAGTTTGTCATCCGAGATTTAGGCGTACAACGGGCAGCAGCTGCACGCTATCTGGATGCATTAGCCAGTGAAGGCTTTTTAGACAAGCAAAAACTTTGGCGCAGCAGCTATTATATTAATAGTTCTTTATTTGAATTGTTGCAGGGAAAATGATGATTATGAATGTGAAGGACCCACTGGAAAGAATCTATCATGTATTAAATTTGGAAAAATTAATACATGATCAATGCATCATGTACGATTTTCTGCGAAATTAATACATGATAAAGACTTAATGTAAAGAATTGGCACGAATTAATACATGAGAATCTCAATATGCTGGGAG
>PHBS01000131.1:11225-16653 GCA_002841995.1 Chloroflexi bacterium HGW-Chloroflexi-8 | reverse complement strand
CAGCAATTGCTGGTCCGGATGCATAGGCTTCCAGACAGCCATAATTGCCACAACCACAGCGAGGACCATCAAAATTGATGGTCATGTGACCTAATTCCCCACCGGTGCCTCCAATGCCTAAATGCAATTGATTATTGATCACCAGCCCGCCACCTATGCCGGTTCCAATCGCCAACACGGCGACCGTGTCCACTCCCTTACCAGCGCCAAACTTCCACTCGCCATACGTGATGGAGCGGACATCATTTAACAAAGCAGTGGGTAGACCTGTATGATTTTGGATCTTCTCGCGTAAAGGTACATCTGGCCAGGTTCCAGGTAAATTGGGAAGAAATTTGGTTGTGCCTTTTTCCAGATCGAGCACACCTGGCACACCAATCCCAATTCCACCAATCTCATTTGGATCAAATTTTGCTGACCGGATCAGACGAAGGAATAGATCGCCCATTCGGTGAATCACCGCATCATGGCCTTCGCGTGCAAGAGTTTCTTCACTTGTTTGTTGTAGAACAATGCCTGAATCCACATCCACAATCGCTGCGCGAAGATTGGTTCCGCCTAAATCACATCCAATATATTTCTTCATAGATCATCCAAAACAAAAAAGGTACCTGGAAGTTAAAACTCTTCCAGGTACGAATAAAGCTAATGAATATAGGGTTTCAAAACATCCCGAGACAGGTAGAATCCCCGTTTCACAAGGGCTTCGTCCCCTTCAAAAACACGATCTTCATGTTCAATACTGATAACGCCATCATATCGGGCAGCTGTTAGAGCCGCAAAGAATTTTGGCCAATCCATATCACCCAAACCTGGTAAACGTGGAATTTGCCAGCCCATTCCCAAAGAAAAAACGCCATTATTATACAGACCTTCATGGTCAATATGTAAATCTTTGGCATGCACATGGAATAATTTCTTGCCAAATTCGTGCACAACACGCGGAATGTCGATCATTTGCAGGATCAAATGAGATGGATCCAGATTCAATCCAAAATTTTCATCCGGAATGATTTCCCACATCTTGCGCCAGATGGCAGGTGTACTTGCCAGGTTATTTCCTCCTGGCCATTCATCATAGGAGAAAATCATCGGACAGTTTTCGATCGCAATTTTGACCCCACGCTCCTTTGCATATTTTACAATGGGCGGCCAGATCCGTGTAAAATCATCCAGATTTTGAGGAACCGTTTTATTTTTATCTTTTCCTACAAAGGTCCCTACCACCTCAACTTCCAGAAGAGCAGCAGCATCGATCACTTTTTTCAGGTGATTGATGACTGTTTCCCGGTGATCAGCGTCCGGATGCAACGGATTAGGATAATACGCCAGGGCAGAAATAGATAAGCCATAGCCATCCAGCATCGCACGTGTCTCTTTTGCGATTTTTTTGGTTAAATTCGCTACGTCCACATGTGTAACACCAGCGTAACGGCGAGCAGCTTTTTCGTAAGGCCAACAGGCAATTTCAATAGCTTCAAATCCACTTTCAGCACCCCATTTGGCACATGCTTCCAATGTGCTGCCAGGTAAAGCAGCTGTAAGAAAACCAAGTTTCATCTTTTTCTCCTTTATGAATTAATCTTTACCCAGGTTTTTTCTTTGGCACTACGTTCAATGGCTTCACATAAAATCATCTCGTAATGACCATCAGCAAAAGTTGGAAAATCCGGTTTTTTGTCAAAATCGCCATTAAAAATATATTGATAAACTTTCTTATTTAATTGTTTAAAAGTATCCGGGAAGCCTTCTGCATGTCCACCAGGGTAGGATGCAGTCGAGCGGGCTTCCTCACTCATTAAAGATGGGTCCTTGATCAATAGTTGATTAGGTTCATTACGATGACCGATCCACAATTCATTCGGCTGTTCACCATTCCAGGAAAGTGAAGATTTAGAGCCATTGATTTCAAAGAATAAGCGATTCTTGCGCCCAGAGCAAACCTGTGCCACAGTCAACACACCCTGTGCACCATTTTCATAATGCAACAAAATCGTAGCGTAATCTTCAGTCTTAATGGGTTGATCAACATAATCTTCAGGCGTTAATAATTTCCCGGTAAAGGTCTCCACAGGCTTGGCTGGTTTCTTACGAACAGGAAGGAAGGTTTTAAAATCTGCATAAACTTCCGTGATCTTCAAACCGGTCACAAAAGTCATTAGATCTAACCAATGGGAGCCAATATCCCCAACCGCGCGAAGGGTTCCACCCAATCCAGGCTCTAATCGCCAGTTCCAATCCGTGGGTAACAACAACCAATCCTGTAAATATGAGCCCTGAATGATGAAAACATCGCCTATTTCACCACTTTCAACCAGTGAGCGCGCTTGTTGTACCATCGGATACATACGGATGTTGAAGTTGACAGCGTTGACCAGTTTCTTTTCCGCGGCCAACTTCACCAATTCGGCAGACTGCTCAGCGGTTAGGGCTAATGGTTTCTCACAAACGACATGCTTACCAGCTAACAATGCAGCTTTGGCTTGAGGAAAATGCAGGAAATTAGGTGTCGCAAGATGAACAACATGGATATCCGGATCTGCCAGCATCGCTTCAAAACTTTGATAGGCAAGCGGAATACTCATTTCATGTGCTTTGCTGGTTGCTAAAGCCGGCGTACTTTCAACCAAGCCCAAGACGCGAATCCCATTTCTCACCAAACCCTCGATGTGAGCTGGGCCAATAAAACCGGTACCCGCTATTCCAACCCCAATGGTTTGTTTGTTAAGTTGAGAGACCATAACCATTCTCCTTTAATTTCCACCGTTAAGATTTAATTTACTTTTGTCAGTTTTCTCATCAATTTGGCGCTGTTTAAATTCATCCAGCATTTGTTTCGTCGTTGTAGCGCCGCTACGTGTCACCCCGGCCTCAATTACGCCCAATAATGCATCCAGTGTACGCACACCACCAGCCGATTTTACCTGCACATGTTCACTTACCGAACTTCGCATCAATCGTAAATCCTCAAGGGTGGCTCCACTGGGAGCAAAACCTGTAGACGTTTTGACCCAATCTGCTCCGGCAGCTTCCGCCAAACGACAGGCTGTGACTTTTTCTTGATCTGTCAGATAAGCATTTTCAAGAATCACTTTGACTTTGACTCCACGAGCATGTGCCACATCGACAACCGCTTTGATATCTTCACGAACCAGGTCAACTTTTCCTGAACGCAGTTCACCGATGTTAAGCACCATATCCAATTCCACTGCCCCTTCATCCATGGCCAGGCGGGCTTCAGCCACCTTGATAGGCGTTCGGTTGCTGCCATGCGGAAACCCTATGACAGTACTCACCAAGACGTCAGAGTCTTTTAGAGCTTCTTTTGCCAATGTGACATGGCAGGGTTTCACACAGACAGTAGCGACATGATATTGAGCAGCCAGTTCACAACCTGCTAGAACCTCCGCCTCGGTCAACTCAGGTTTTAGAAGTGAGTGATCGATCACTTTCGCCAATTGCTCGTATGTAATTGTTTTTGGATCGAATCGAATCATTAAAAATTATCCTTTCTTCCATAAATCGAAAGGTTTATTAACCTTAGGAGGTGTATAGGGGAATTCAATCTTTCGTCCTTCTCCGGCAGATTGGTAGGCAGCATGCATGATCTTTAAGACCTCACGTCCGTCTTCTCCAGTTTCCATGCAAATTTCTTGGCCCAAAACACAGTTGATAAAGTGCTGCATTTCCTGGGGAAAGCCATAATTCCAGACTTCTTCAAACATAGTGAAGGTATAGCCTTTAGTCTCTCCGGATTTTTCCACAGCATACCCATAGCCATCTTCTGAATAGGTTAATAGCGAGCTTCCGCGAAGCAAGTCAGCACGTGTATGGCCTTTGAGACCATAAATCTCGCAACGATCGTCAACACCACCACCTTTAGCCCAACTGTTCTCAATCATCGCTATTTTATTGTCTTCATACTCGATGATCGCATAAGAATGATCTTCACCCAAAGTCCTCCCAGCATGCATATATTGACCCATAAAGGCGGTTACCGATTTTACTTTTGGTTTTCCAAGCACCCAGCGGGTATATTCAATCGAGTGACAGCCCATATCCAACATCACACCACCACCAGAGCGGTTTACATCCCAAAACCAGGGCATGTGAGGTCCGGGATGTTCTTCGGATTGTTTGGCGAGGAAAGGTTTTCCAATTGCACCTTCATCAATCAATTTCTTAGCACGTACATATTTTGGCGCAAATAATAATTCCTCAGCGTACATCAAAAGAACACCAGCCTTTTGAGCAGTCTCAATCATCAAATCGGCTTCATCCATGGACAAGCACAAAGGTTTTTCAATAATGACATGTTTGCCGGCTTTGGCTGCATCCACCATCACCTGGCAATGCAAATCATTGGGGATCCCGATATCAATCACATCGATATCTTTGTCTTTGAGCATTTCACGATAATCTGCATAAGCCCTGGCAATCCCTTTATCTTTAGCAAAATGATCTGCGTTGTGGGGGCTCGCCACAGCCACTACTTCTGCATCATGAACCCAACCTTTAAAAGAAGCGTGGTGAATGTCACCCACAAATCCGGTGCCAACAATACCGACCTTTACTTTTTTATCCATTGATCCTCCATTATGATTTATTGATTCTGTATCCATACAGACT
Organism: Chloroflexi bacterium HGW-Chloroflexi-8; assembly: GCA_002841995.1. GTDB lineage: Bacteria > Chloroflexota > Anaerolineae > Anaerolineales > Anaerolineaceae > UBA6170. The sequence continues at coordinate 12,024 of PHBS01000131.1, read as the reverse complement.
TGATCCAAAAATTATTAGTTAACAGTGATCAAGTTCTGATAATGTACGACAAAGTTAAACTCTCTACTGACGGAAACTTCGCTGGCGACCATAAATGGAAATTAAAGCCAATAGTGTTGCTCCCAAAACCATCCGCCGCACAGACTCTGGCATTTGCATCGTTGTTAGTAAGCTGGTAATCAAGGTCAACACAATCGCACCAGACATGGTGCCCCAGTAGCTACCTTTACCACCTGAAAGCAAAGTGCCTCCCACAGCAACTGCTGCAATGGCCGGGAACAAATAGGGCTGCCCAAGCGCAATAAATACCACACCCGTATTCCCCACCAACAGAAAACCGCCAAATCCGGTCAGTGCGCCAGCCAGCGCATAAGTGGAAATGTTGACCAGGTTTACATTTACACCCGAAAGTTTTGCTGTGACCCTATTAACACCGATCGCAAACAGTTGTTTTCCATACGTGGTCCTTTCAAGCAGCAGCCACATAAAGAATCCAAAAAGCAACCAGATCACAATTGCACCCGGAATTCGAATCGTATCTGTTATAGGTCTGGCGATGATTCGCGTCATGATTGGGGCAATTTTTCCACTCACATTACCATGATTAATAACCAGGATTGCGCCAGTCACCACACCCGCCATACTTAAAGTCATCACAAATGGTGAAATCTTTAAATAGGTGATGCCGAGACCATTCAGCATACCGATAAGTGCCCCTACGACAACTGCAATCAATAGACCGACGACAACTTTACTATTATCACCGCTGATATACACATAGGATAAAATCGCTGTCAGG
>PHBS01000131.1:0-11220 GCA_002841995.1 Chloroflexi bacterium HGW-Chloroflexi-8 | reverse complement strand
CTGTCAGGGTCACCACAGAACCAGCGGATAGGTCAATTCCTTCAAACCCGCTGATTACGACCAGGGTTTGCCCGGCTGCAATCACACCCAAAAATACCGCCAGTCGGACAATATTGGTCGCCTGTGCGATCGCAATATCCACATCGCTGCCATATCCATTCGGAAGCAAACCGGAAAGTAAAAACAAAACAACTGCTAAAATGACTGCTGCAACAGGGGGAGAAATTCTTATTTTTTTCATTTTTTCTCCCTAATGAATAGATTAATAATTCCGGGTGCTGCCAATGCAACCACAATAATCAAAGCTTTTGCGAGAGTCTCCCACCAGGTACTGATCCCTGAAAAAGAGACGATATTCTGCATCAAACCCAGCGTAATCGTGCCCATTATTGGACCAGCAACACCGCCGACACCACCGCTCATAGCGGTTCCACCAATCACGGCCGCTGTAATCGAATTGAGTGTCATACCGCTCCCAATTTCTGCATTGCCCGATCCACTCAACATGGTGATAGCAATACCGGAGAAAGCAGCCATTAATCCTGAAATCACGTACGTACTGAAAACAACCCAATTAACAGGTACGGCAGTTTGATAAGCAGCATCTGCTTTTCCACCGACCGCATATAAATAGCGCCCAAAACGTGTTGACCGTACATACCACCAGATCAACACAATTACAGCAATTACAGAAAATGCCAGTGGCAATCCGAAAGGCGTCGTAGTCCTGTAAAAATCTGCTACCGCACGCGGAATGCCCCCACCCGGATTCGGTAACAGGAATAAGGCAAAACCTGCATAAATAAATCCGGTCGCGTAAGTCGTAATAATGGGTTGTAAACGTAATACAGCAATGAAGAATCCATTGATTGCTCCTGCCAATACACCAGCCAGCAGGGAAATAAAGATGAATTTCCACATATCTTCCATACTGCCATTTAATCCAACCTGCGTGGCCAAAACACAGTTGATGATCGAGGCAATCCCACCCACCGATATATCAATGCCACCCCCAATCATCACAATCGACTGGCCTACTGCCAACAATAATAACGGCAGGAAGACGCGCATATTATTATTCAAGGTTTCCAGAGCAAATAAACCCGGTTGCAAAATGGCATTAATAATGATGATGATCACGAACAATATCAATGCGAACAACGCTGGGTGACGTGCCATCAAGGTATTCCAGGTCGTTTTTTTCATTCTGTCACCTCGCTGACCACGCCCAGGCTTGCAGAGATAAGATTCTCTTTTGTCAGCGAAGCGTCTATTAATTCGGTTCGAATCTGTCCGTCATATAACACAAGAACCCGATCACAAAGACCGACTAATTCTTCATCATCACTGCTATAAAACAAAATCGTTTTCCCTTCATCACATAAGCGAGTCAGTAAAGAATAAAATTCCGCTTTGGTTCCAACATCCACGCCTTTTGTAGGATCGTCCAGCAACATTAACTGCGGTGAACGCATTAACCATTTACCGATGACGACCTTTTGAGCATTTCCACCCGAAAGACTACTGACAGGTTCCTGAAGACCTGCCATTTTCAAATTTAGACTATTTGAAACATTTAACGCGTCTTTTCTGGATCTTTCCATTCTTAATGGTGTCCCATATTTCCGCCAGGAAGGTAAAAGTAAATTTTCGAGGATGGAACGAATGTAAATTAATCCTTCTTTTGCTCGGTCCCCGGGAACAAGCGCTAATCCTTTTTTCATGGCGGCATGTGGGTGTTTGAAATGCACTTTCTCATCAAATAGTTGGATATCTCCGGTAAATGAAATATCGCCATACAGGGACAACAATAAGTCGCGCTGACCTTGACCCTGCAAACCGCCAATTCCAACCAATTCACCCTGTCTCACCTCAAAATCGATTCCTTGTAAAACATCTGTTTTCAATTTTTTTACTTTCAAACAGATTGGTTTCAACTCGAGACTTTTTACTTTTTCCTGGCGTTTAAAACTGAAAACGGAGGTTTTATCCACCATTAGTTTTACCAGTTCATTTTCATTTGTATCTTTGATCATGCCTGTTCCAACGGATTTACCATTACGCAAAACCACATAATGGTCTGCAATCTGGAAAATTTCCTCCATGCGGTGTGAGACAAAAATGATCGCCTTTTCTTCCTGTTTCCATTGATTAACCAGTTTAAACAAGCGCTGTACCTGCCTGCTATCTAAACTGGCAGTAGCTTCATCCAGAATCAGGATGCGCGGGTTCAACCGGATTGCTTTCAAAATTTCGATAATTTGTTTTTCATCCGCCGGTAACGCCGAGATTGGCGTATCCGGGTTTAGTTTTGTCTTATAAGTCCCCTCAAATAAAGCCAACAATTCATTTGTTTTTTGATAGACTTCTTTTTTCTTGATGATTCCTAAAATGTTTCTCGGTTCCTGAGTTAACCAAATATTTTCTGCAACAGTCATATTAGGTATCAAACTTAATTCCTGAAAAACTGTTGCGATTCCATTTTCAATGGCAGCATGTGGCGAAGAGAAATGCACGGGTTTTTGATCAAGGAGTAGTTGCCCTCCATCGAGGACAACTACTCCATTTATGACCTTACTCAACGTGCTTTTGCCGCTTCCATTTGCCCCAATAAGCGCCAGGACCTGACCAGATTGGACTTCCAGGTTTCCATCCGAAAGCGCAACTACGCCACCATAATGCTTTACAATATTTTGGGCGGAAAGCGACACATTCATGATTTTATTTGAAGTAGGTTTTTAGAACTTCGTCATTGGTCATGATACCATCCAGCAAATAAGCATCCGGTTTGTCTTTGCAGACATCCAGAGCAGCTGCCAGATTATCATTTGTGACTGTCCACGGGACAGCAATCACGAAGGACTCGCCATTCACGCCACCCAATTTGGTGGTGTCAACGGTTTTACCCATCAACATATTGACGGCAATCCGTAAACCGGTTGGTGATACCCCGGGAGGATTCGCGACTGCAATCGTCTTGAATTCGGGATCAGTCTTTAAGACTTCTTCCCACAATTTCAGGAACTGGCAGCGTCCTTCACCCACGACAACAGGGTATTTGGCAGGAGCAGCAGCCATCACGGCTTGTAAGGCACCAATTGCCATTCCGTCTTGTGTCCAGTATCCAGCCAGTGCCGGATAGGCAGCCAGGAAGTTCGACATAACCTGTTGGCCAGTGGCTTCGTCCCATTTGCCGGTGTCGGTTGCCAACACTTTGATGTCTGGATAACCAGCCAATACTTCCGCTACACCTTCCATACGTGCTACATTGGCGGGATGTCCGGGGAAGCCTTCGATTTGTACGATATCGCCTTTACCACCCAGGGTCTCGGCCAGCCACTTGGCACTGGTCTTGGCCCATTCTTTTTGGTCGATACCAACATTGTAGACACCAGGTACATTCAATTCCTGGTCTACAGAAATGACGATGATCCCTTTGGCTAATGCTTCTTCAAGTGTCGCATTCAAACCATTTACATCACCAGGATTGACCAGAATCGCATCCACGTTTTTGGCCATCAAGTTCTGTAATTGCTGAATCTGACCAGCTACATCCGTATCGGCACTTTCAATTACCAGTTCGGTGGTCAAGCCTTCTGCCATATACTCAGCATTGACTTCGATCAACTCGGCGATCATTTGGGTGCGATATTCACTGCTGATGAAAGGATTTGAAATACCAATGGTGAACTTGCCATCATCGGCAGGTACTTCAGCAGGGGTTTCCGGGGCCTTGGTAGGCTCGATTGGAGCTGCCGTAGGCTGTTCGACAACTGGTGCTTCGGTGGGGGCTGCTGTTGGTGTACAGGCAGATAGCACCATGGCAAATACTGTCAGCATCGCCACAACAATCATTACAATTTTTTTAGACATAATCAACTTCTCCTGTTTTTTTTGATTGAGGAAATTTGGATACAATTTTGAACTTTGAAATTTTGTGAATATTCACCTCCATTGAATATTTACTGATCAGACACTTAAAAACGGTTTATCTTCATCCACAAATAAATATTCTAAAACCAGGGCAATGACGCCTTTGTTTCCGGCGATTGCCCCGATATGTGAAAAATTTATTTGCAGATCTGTCGTTGCCAATGGTAACGAACGCCGTAGAACTGCACGTTTAATAGCAACCAAAAGGTGATTTCCAAAATTGCTAATCCCACCTGCGATAAAGATATGGCTGGGATTAAAGAAATTGACCAGGCTGGCTAATACATCGCCGATCATTTGACCACTTGAGCGAATAATTTCGAGAGCAGCTTCATCGCCTTCACGACAGGCAGCACTAACCAGCTCCGGCGTCATGATGCCTTCGTTTTCTTTCATAAATCGCAAAAGAAGTTCACTTTCGCCATTCTGGGCTGCCTTGATGGCTTTTTCTGTTATAGCCGGTCCCGCTGCCATAGCTTCCAGGCAACCACGATTACCACAGCGGCAAATAGGACCTTGCTTATCCACACAGATATGTCCAATATCACCGGCGCAACCATTGCTGCCACGATGAATTTTCCCGTTGGAAATAATTCCGGATCCAATGCCTGTGCCGATTTTGATGAAAATAAAGTGATCCAGCCCGATTGCGTCACCATATCTTTGTTCACCTAAAGCCATGATGTTGACATCATTATCTACAACTACGTATGCGGTTGGATAAGCTTCCTTTAAGAAGGATCTGATCGGGAAATTTTCCCAATCCGGCATCAAAGGTGGAGCGACCAGGACACCCCGTGAAAAATCAACAGGACCAGGAACGCCAACGCCAATTCCAAGAATTTGATCTCCCTGACAACCCTGTAATTTCAAAATTTGATCCACGAGGATTATACATTGAGCCAATACGGTTTTTGGAGGCTGCCTGACATCTCCCGGTTCACTCACGTGTTGCAAAATATTACCAAATACATCCGCCAGAAGTACATCAATGCTGGTTGCCCCAATATCAATTCCAACGATAAATCCCAATTGATCGTTAAATTTCAGAAGTTTCGGTTTACGGCCCCCTTCAGATAGCCCCTCATCTTTTTCCATCAGATAACCCTTGTCAATCAAAGTGCGGATTTCGATGGAAGTTTTCGCCTTCGACCATCCGGTGATATCCGAGATCTGCATGCGTGAAATCTGTCCCTTTTTCCGTAAGGCACGAATCACTTCCGCTTCCTGGGCAGTCAATAAGATGGGCGTTTTCATGGGCATATTTCAGACAAAAGCATGGATTGTGCAAAATGTAACTAATTTATAACAAAAATACTTTGTTTATTCAATCACTTTCTTTGTTTTCTATATTAATAACTTTGTTCATTCGATAAACTAAGTATTTTATGGAAGGGAAACAAAATTAACTGATCCCCTTCCATTGAATAAACTAATACAGGATTGTTTGTGAGATTTCACCGCTTACTTTATGTTTGAGAATAAGTTTTTTGCTACCGCTCGGCATGACTTCTTCTTTAATCAGGAAATATTCCTCGTTATAGTCCACCAAAGTTGAAGCACTGGAATGATCACCCTCTCCTCCGCGCCAATTTACAATTTCAACAGGTTCCCAGCGCTTGGTCTCGGCTGCTTTGTAACAGGCGTCGATGATGCAGTTAACCACATAGCCATCGTAGAAATCCTCGCGTGGAGCCACTCCTTTATCCATGCTATTAAACATATCCAGAAACATTTCCACATACCCTAATGAGCCGATTTCGTCTCCCACCGGGAACATCCAGCCAGTATCACCTTCTGCTTTTTCTGCTACATATCCACCCTGACCGACATTGGTAAACAATTCAAAACCGGTCCGAAGCCAGTGGTTTAACCAGATCGTACCTTCTGTGCCGGAGATTTCGTCTCTCAAATCCATACCGCCCCGAAACGTCCAGCTTACTTCAAACTGACCGATCGCTCCGTTGTCATAACGCACCAACCCAACCGAATGATCTTCCGCATCAATTGGGTGGACCTGGGTATCTGCCCAGCAGGTTACTTCCAAAGGCCGGTTACCCTTGCCAATGAAACTGCGAGCAATCTCGATACAATGGCAACCCATATCCACAATTGCACCCCCACCGGAAAGTTTCTTATTCCAGAACCAATCACTGTGAGGACCAGCGTGGGTCTCTCGGGATCGTGCCCATAAAACTTTACCCAGGGCACCTTTTTGAGTTGATTCCAAAGCTTTCAGGGTCTTAGGAGTATAAACCAGATCTTCAAGGTAACCATGAAAAACACCAGCCTTTTCCACCGCTTCCAGCATCTCCAAAGCTTCTGCCCCATTCAAGCCCAAAGGTTTGGTACACAGGACAGCTTTGCCAGCTTCCGCAGCCAGTAAAACGGCTTTTTTATGCAGGAAATTTGGCAAAGCGACAATGACTGTGTCCACTTCCGGGTCACGAATGGCTTCAGCCAGGTCCCCGGTAAAACGGGGAATGCCAAATTCATTTGCAAATTTCTGAGCTTCTTCGATACCGCTGGCACAAGCCACCACAATTTGATCTTTTCCACGGTATTTCAACAAACTCATCGTGTAAAAACGTCCAATTAGACCCGTTCCCAGCATAGCGATCTTATGCATAAGTCACTCCTTAATATTGATGTTTGGATAGATAGAAAATTCATTGGAAAGTATCGAATGTTCGAACATTTAAATTATAGTATAACAAAACCCAACCGTCAATTATTGCGGACAAACATACATTAAGGTAAAATAATTCTATTGTTCGTACATTTCAAATCCCTATTATTCAAAACCGGAAACCAATATGAAACCACGTGAACGCGTACTGCTCACTTTAAATCACCAGGAACCCGATCGAGTCCCCCTTGCCCTCGGTGGTGGTCCATATGGGCTGGTGGATGAATTGTACCTAAAGTTATTGGATTTGCTTGAGTTAGGCAAACCCGTTCCGCCATTCCGTAGCGGCCATAATATTTCATTTATGGATGACCGTCTGCTGGAAAAACTGGGAACTGATACACGTTATTGCTGGACTGGCTTACAACCCAACAGCCCGGTTTTTCCAGGTCCTACACTTGATTCTTTCTTTGATTCTTACGGCCAAATTTGGAAACGGGCATTGCCCTACTATTACGCCGGTGAGGGTTTACTCCGAAATGCCGAATCCCTTGAAGATATCGACCGCCTGGTCCATTGGCCGGATCTTTCGGATCCACGCTGGAATGCGGGTTTATTGAAACGTGCCAGAACCCTTCACGAATCTGCGGATTTTTTTGTGATCATGCGTATGGTTTCTTCTCATGGTCCCTTTCAAACCGCCTGTGATTTCCGTGGAACTGAAAATTTTCTGATGGATCTTTCCAGCAACCCGGAATTTGCTGAAACCTTGTTGGATCGAATCACCACCTCACTCGAAGGCCTGCTGCGATTGGTCATGCAAACAGCCGGTCAATATTTCGACATGATTGAACTGCCCGGAGATGACTATGCCGGAAATAATAATTTAATCATTTCTCCTCGCATGTTCAGGCGTTTTATTAGTCCCTGTATCCAGCGCCTGATAAAAACCATTAAGGAAATCAACCCCAAAATCAAAGTGATGCTGCATAGCGATGGCGCAGTTGCTTCGCTTATTCCAGATTTTATTTCTTTGGGTGTCGATGTGTTGCACCCTCTGGAACCGTTACCAGCTTCCGACTTGATCGATATCAAGCAAAAATACGGGCAACAAATCGCTTTTCTGGGTGGAATTGATATATCTCACGCCATGCCGGGATCAACGGAAGATGTCTGGCAGGAAGTGGCTGTTCGTATTCGCCAGTTAGCATCTGGTGGAGGATATATTCTGGCACCCTCTAACCATCTCCAAGCCGATATTCCGCCTCAAAATGTAGTCGCTCTTTTTGAATCCGCCCATCATTTGGGAAAATATCCACTTTCATCCGATTGATTTTTAATAAGGAGCTGCGAAATGACCCTCCCATATTCATCAGTCGACCCTCATAGCCCGGTTCCCCTTTATCATCAGATCTATCTTGATCTGAAACAGATCATCTTACAGGGGATCATTCCACCCGGTGGTTTATTGCCAGCAGAAGTGGAAATTTGCCAGGCTTACAATGTCGGCCGTCAAACCGTCCGGCAGGCAATCGCTCACCTGGTGGATGAAAATATTCTGGAACGTTTTGCTGGTCGTGGTACATTTGTGCGGAAACCCGTCAATATCAGTCAATTTTTTCTGGATCGCAGTTTCACCCAACAAATGAGGGAACTCGGGCGAGAACCACAAACACAGCTTTTATCACAGGAATTGGGAACCATCGACCGTCAAAGTAATCCGGCTATCCAAAAATATATCGGCAATTCTTATTTCTCTTTGGAACGATTGCGATTGGGCGATGGAGAACCGGTTTGCCATCAAACCACATTCATTCTCACCAATCATTGTCCTGGAATTGAAAAGGAAGACTTTTCTCAATCTTCGCTTTATGAGATTCTGGCTACTAAATATCACATTCGGATTGACCGTTTTGACCACATCGTCCGCGCTGTCGCTGCAGATGAATACAGGTCGGATCTGCTTAATGTACCCAAAGATTCACCACTCCTGTTTGTCATCACCATGGCATTCAACATTGAGCATGAAATGATTGAATATTCCATGTCTTATTATCGGGCTGACTGCTACGAATACAGTACAACCCAGACTTGTTGTGATTAGAGGAAATATGCAAAACGCTGCTTTTGAATATCTCGACCAGGCTCAGACTATTTTGGATCGCATTCGATCCACTCAAATGGATACGATCGAAAATGCTGCTGATCTTTGTGCATCCACAATTGCCCAGGAAGGACTGGTACACTTGTTTGGCACCGGGCACTCCCGCATTTTTGTGGAAGAAATGTTTCCTCGTCATGGCAGCTTCCCCGGCTTTCACCCAATTGTCGAATTGTCATTGACTTACCACAACCTGGTGGTAGGTTCCAATGGGCAACGTCAGGCGATGTTCCTTGAACATATCGAAGGCTTTGGTCAGGTGATCATGCGCAATTTTGTTTTTACAAAACCGGATTGTTTCCTGATTTACTCAAACAGCGGTGTCAACCAGGTGGTCATCGATGTTGCTCTGGAAGCCAAACGCCAGTCCATGCCAGTCATTGCTGTGGTTTCTCTGGACCACTGCCAGAAAAGCGATGCTAACCACAGCAGCGGTAATAAGCTAACGGATGTAGCGGATATTGTTATTGATAACTGCACACCGGCTGGTGATGCACTCGTGCGAATTCCGGGATTGGATGATCCGGTTGGACCGGGTTCGACCATCGGTGCGGCAGCTGTCACCAATGCACTCAAAAGCCGGATTGCAGAAAAACTGGTTCAGATGGGTAAACCACCCATCGTCCTGACCAGCGCGATATTCATTGGAAACCAGGCCAGCAAAGAACGTTTTGACCAATGTTATGATGATTATCGTAACCGGGTTCAAAGAGTTTATGGGGGTTGCCAATGAATGACGATCTCAATGGAAAAGTTACCATCGTCAGTGGTGGATCGAGTGGAATCGGGTTAGCAACCGCAAAGCTCTTTGCACAGCAGGGTGCCCGTGTTGTGATTCTGGATATCCAGGAACCCGTAAATGGAAAAGGAGAAAATCTTGACGATTTTCCCCTCACTGTCCTGCGTGTGGACCTGACTCAACCTGCTCAGGTTAATTTTGCTGTTCAGCATGTCATTGATCACTTCGGTCGGATCGATATTCTGATTCATTCCGCCGGCGGCAGTGGCCGAAAATGGGGTGACGGACCCACCCATGAATGTACAACAGATGGCTGGCACAAAACTTTGGATCTTAACATAAACAGCTTTTTCTATATAAGTAATGCTATTTTAAAGGAAATGGTCATTCAAAACAAAGGTGTCATTGTTTCTATCTCCTCTGTATTAGGTTTGGTGGGTGGTGACGAGGATTTCGCCACCCACGCCTATGCAGCCTGCAAAGGTGCCATCATCAGTCTTACCCGCTCAATCGCTTCTTATTATGCACCCAGGCATATTCGTGCGAATGTGATTTGCCCGGGTTTAATCGCCACACCCATGAGCGACAGGGCTCAACATAGCCCTCAAATTCGGGAGCGACTTAAAGATCTTCAGCCACTAACCAGCGATCTGGGCACACCCGAGAACGTTGCTCAGGCTGCACTCTATCTGGCATCCGATGCATCTTCATTTGTCACGGGTACAGTTCTCACAGTAGATGGTGGCTGGACAGTGCGTTAAAGGGAGAAAATATGGTCAATTACACGACCAAAATTAATGAGTATGGAAGGACCCAGGTTCTGGTGGTTGGTTCAGGATCTGCCGGTGCAACCGCAGCCTTAACAGCTGCAAGCTTGGGCGCAAAAGTTACCCTGATCGAACGATATGGCTTTATGGGAGGTATCAGCACGCAGGTTCTGGATACATTTTATGGATTTTTTATCCCGGGAAATTCTTCCAGAAAAGTGGTTGGTGGGATTCCGGACCTGGTAGTTGAGGAATTGGTTAACCGAAAAGCCGCCATTTTTCGTCCCAATACTTACGGTGCAGGACAGGGCATCACCTATGACCCGGAATTGTTGAAGGTCATTTGGGAAGAATTGGCTTTGTCCATGGGAATACAAATCCTTTTTCACAGTTTGGTAATCAATGTAATTGTGGAAAATGAACGTCTGACAGGAGTGATTTTTGCCAACAAGGCTGGTCTGCACCAGATAAAGGCAGATGTGATCATAGATGCCAGTGGGGATGCAGATCTGGCTGCGCTGGCTGGTGTGCCGTATGAAAGTGCACAGGACCAACCCGTTCAATCTCTGACGACAACTTTTAAAATGATCAATGTGGATGTACACAAAGCCAAAACAGTTACCAAAAATCAACTTCAGGTCTTAATGGAAAGTACTTCAGGATATGATCTGCCACGTAAAGAAGGCAGCGCACATATCAGCCCTTTGGCGAATGTCATGGTCACCAACATGACGCGTGTGATCAATATCGATCCGAATAATATCGAAGCATTGTCGGCAGCAGAAATCGAAGGACGAAGGCAAGCTTTCGAGTACGCCCGTTTTCTGGTCGATCAAGTACCAGGTTATGAAAAAGCTTCTTTGGGTGGCTTAAGTACCCAGATTGGCGTTCGAGAAAGCCGCCGTATTATAGGGCAATATCGTCTCAGTCGCTCGGACGTGTTAAAGGCTGCTAAATTTTCGGATGCAATCGCACTATGCGGTGCTCCAAT
>PHBS01000130.1 GCA_002841995.1 Chloroflexi bacterium HGW-Chloroflexi-8 | reverse complement strand
GAGGATTAAAAATGAACCCCCTGTAATTCGGGACGAATTAGCGGCAACGATGCCCAACACATCCACACCAACAAGCGGTTTGCCGAAACTGAACGAGGAAAGCACTTCGCCGCCAATGACTCCGCTCAAAACCCCAAAGACCGTCCCCAAGAAGTAGAGTACCCCTGCCATTACTGCATTCTTTCTGTATGTCCCATCGGGACTTTCTTTTGTCGTATTCATTTTATTTTTCCTTTTTAAGAATTATTTGATTGGTTAATATGAAAATTAAAATTGATATGGTTTACCGTTCTTCCTCCTGTGTTCTCGCCTGGTCGGGTCGAACGAAATTGACTGAGAGTAGGGGTATGCTTAGATCACGCACGCGTTTTAGTAAACCATGCAATGCTGCCTGATCGATCACCAGGCAGGTTAATAGCGTGTTGCCGTCCTCTTCAAGCGTGATGGTGATTTCACCCAGCCATTCAGCCCACCGGTCATTAAGCTGTCCCTTGAGTCGGATCTCGTAATAACCAGATTCGTCATGGTATTCAGGGATTGCGTGTGTTTCACTCATGCTGCGCCTCGTTTTACTGTTATGGTTTCATTCATTTCTATAATCAAAAGATACCAGGCAATATGATGAGGTGTCATCAGTACATGTGATGACTAAGGTGTTGATTTTTTGACCGGAAAGTGTTGGATAAATAAAAATAAACTGGCAGATGACTCAAAACATCTGCCAGGATTGTGAGTTTATAAAAGAGGATTTATTAAAATAAATCGAGTTCTTCAGCCCGCCGGACAGCAGCCCGGCGATTATTGACCCCCAACTTTGCGTAAATGTTTTGCGTATGGGTACGCATAGTACTCAAAGACACCATGCATTGACGCGCTATTTCCGGTCCGTTTAAATCGGTCCTCAGCAGGTTGAGCACTTCCAATTCACGTTCACTCAAAGTCTCGATCAAAGATTGATGGCCGTCATTTCGTCCCGTTGTGATTGGTGACTTATTTTTTCCCTCAGTGATGTTACCGAAAGGATGAATCTCTTTGTGCATTTCATAAGCTGAGATCAATTTGTGAATGAATTCTATGATATGGCGTGATTTGACCTCCACTTCAATTCTTGTTAATAACGCCACCATTGGTTTACCTTCGGCTACAAAAATGCGAACATAATCCTCCGGCTCAGCCAGAGTCAGCGCACGCTTCAATGGTGCAAGTGCAGACTTGAAATTGCCTTGTATCTGGTGAGCAAGTGCTTGCAACACCAGGATCTCGATCACGCTGCCCATCCGGTTGCCTTTTTCCGCTGCTTGCAGAAGGCGATCAAGGAACCGCATCGCTTCATGACTCGTATCCTCATTCCGATCGTTTTGATATTGGGCAATAAGAATTCTAGCCAATGTGATGTGATCAAACTCACGCAGAAAGCTGAGGCTATCATCCACAGAGAGCTTCTGACCGTTTACCCACTCCAAAGCTTTGGACAACCTGCCCTGCGCGACCCATATCCGGGCTTTCATAGCAGAAATTGGAAATGAATCTGGTAAGGGTGTACGGATATGCAGCTTTTCCGCTTCATTTAATAATTCAAGCGCACCATCCAGGTTATCCTGGGTTGCTTTGAAACGGGCTTGCGAGAAACGCCAGCGGTACCGCCAGACAGGCATCTCTGCTTTTTCTCCCAGTTCCTTGCTTTTCTGCAAGTGATGCGCGGCAACTTCAAGATTCAATTGTTCCAGATACAGATCACTTAGTTCCCGGTGCAGATCTGCCGTTTCGGGAGATATTGGCTCGCCATGTTCCATAACAAATTGCATTAGCTGCTCACATGTACTGATCGCCTCCTGAAGGTGCCCTAATGCCATCCTGATATCGGCCAGAACAACCGTAGAGCTGATCGCATCCGTGATATTGCCGGCCTTCCGCAGTCTCAGGGTATGATCTGCAAAGACCCGTTCAGCTGCTTCCAGGTCGCCGGTCGCCCAGTAGGTCATCCCCAACATCATAGATGCCTGCTCACGCCGGAAAGCATTTCCTTCGGGGACGAGTTCGAGTACCTGGCTGGTGTATTTGATCGTTTCCTTTATATTACCAATTGCCTGGGCGATATAAGCCCGTCCGATGGCAATTGTCTCTTGCAGGGACTTATATTGTTCCATGTCTACAACAATCATTCCGGGCGATCCTGTTTCAGGATTCAACCATCTTTCGGTATCTTTAAATCGCTTTTCTGCAGCTTCTATCTCGCCAATGCCCAATAATGCATACGCATAGTCGACATTCAATACCGGACGTGTGTGGAACATCTCATCCGGCAACTTTTTTACCCAACCAAGCCATACAGCCTGCTGGATAGTCCCCTCTTCTGCTCCCGGCCATGCCAGTTCGATCAGGCCTGCTGCGCAATCAAGGTCTTTTGCAGCCAGCGCGTGGCGAATGGAATCGGATCGCAGGCTGTTTTGCTCATACCAAACACTCGCCCGCTGATGTAGGGCAGCTACTTGCTCAGGCTGCGCCCCCATCAAATGAGTTTGCAGAACCTCGGCGAAAAGGTGGTGATAGCGATACCACTGGCGCTTTTCATCCAGCGGGATGAGGAACAAGTTGTTGTGTTCCAGAATATTCAGCATCTCATTACCGTCTTCCCTCATATTGACAGCATTGCAAAGAGAAGCACAAAGCCTTTCAAGAATCGCAGTTTGCAATAAGAAGCTGCGGATCTGTTCAGACTGGTGCAAAAGTACTTCTTCAACCAGGTAATCCAGCACAAAACGATGACTTCCGGTGAAAGAATGGATAAAACTGGTCGCATCTTCCCGACTTTGCATGGCGAGCAAAGCAAGTGCAGCCAATTGCAAACCTGCAATCCAACCTTCAGTACGCGTTTCCAGAGCGACGATGTCTCCCGCTGAGAGATTGAGTTTCATCACCAGGTTAAGAAATGCACTTGCTTCTTCAGGGGTAAAACGCAAGTCGGCAGCCCGCAGTTCCGTTAATTGACCGCGAGCACGGAAGCGAGACAGGGGCAGAGACGGATCTTCACGCGTGGTGATCACCAGGTGCATCTGGGGCGGCAGGTGATCAAGCAAAAAGGTAAGGGCAAGGTCGATAGGATCTGAATCGATCATATGGTAATCATCCAGAACCAGAGTGAAATTATCAGGGATTGCTGAGATTTCATTTAGCAGATTTGTTAGACTCACAGCGGGTGGTGGTGGCTGAGGAGATTGAAGCACAGACAGCACACCTGCTCCAATATTCGTTTCAATTGTTTGCAATGCTGCAATGAAGTAACTCAGAAAGCGGTTTGGGTCATTATCCCCTTCGTCCAGTGAAAGCCAGGCAACCGGCCACCCGCAACTTGCAACCCATTCACTGACCAGCGTGGTTTTCCCAAAGCCGGCGGGGGCTGAAATGAGGGTTAACTTATGACCTGAAGAGAGACCCTCGTTCAGCAGCTCAATCAGGCGGGGGCGGAGTACAATTTTAGGCCGAAGTATTGGGACATAAAATTTTGTGAGGAGAAGTTGTTCAGGCATTCTAAAATTAATTATACATCGCGCCTAATTCGAGCGGAGAGCATAAACAAAGAAAACTTAAAAAGGACTAAAAATGACCTTGACGAACCTACGTAAACAAGCTACTATACGAATATCGATCAACTATCGCTGCGTGCCGGGCAAGTAAAAACCAGCGTTCGTCGGTTTGGCTGATTTGCAGAACCCGCCGCTCAAATGGCACGGATTCAGGAGCATTACTCATAACCCGGAGGTCAGTGGTAAGTGCCCCGAAGGGGTATCGAATCCACTCCCCGCTACCTGATGAAAACGACCATCACTGGTCGTTTTTGATTTAAACATGCGTTGATTCCTTGAACTATTCAATTAAGAAAAGAGATTATTTTTTGACTGCATATGGCTTTCTTCTTGAGATAGATCAAGGGTATCATTTCAGAGATATCCTCTCAAATTATCAATATCGGTAGATATATAACCTCAAAACCTATCGAAATGGATAGGTTTTGAGCGATTACAGAATTCCGTCCTAACATTGTTAAGCAGGAAATGGATTTCTCTTACTATTTACCTTCGACCTCAATCTGATCAATCTGTACTTGTGATCCGTTGTAGTCAGGGACATTACTGAACAATGTTCCATAAAGATGCACGGTCTTACCGCTGTCGCGTAGGGTTTGGATCTGCGCTTCTACCTCTGGGTCCAATGAATCAATCCCAAAGTAAATTGATCCACCGAGATCCTGTCTCTCAAAATAATCATCATATTGAGCGCCAGGCTGCGTACTCTTGATGATGCCCCACCAATCTGCTATTGGTTCTGATGTGCCAGGCTGCATATAACCACCACTGGCATTGGGAGTCGGTTCTATGGTTTGGTTAAGCTTGGGATTTTCCAAGGTTTCCATAACGCATTCGCCTCGGAAATAAGCCCACTCGTCACAGGTGCTGCCATCCGGAAAAACACATACCCCGGATTGGCTGCCATCGGCAGCGGTACGGATTTCTTGTTTATTGCCATTCTGCTCGCAATAGACCGAGGCTGGATTTGGCATATTTGCTTGCGGTATATCCGTCGCATTTGATCCAGATGCCTGGATTCTGGGAGTACAAGCGGCTAGTGTCGCGCATAAAAACACTCCAATTGTAAATAACAACACTCGTAACTTTTTCATTTTATTCCATTTCTTGATTGTTGATAGACGCAATAACCTCAGTAATTGTTCCTTAACGATATACTTTTTCTAGTCTGTAGTCTCAAATATCGGAAATCAATCATCATATCTCCATTTTCCTGAGACTGAGGACAACATCAGCCAAGGTTCAATAATGATATTGATCAGCACGTGCGCAAATATACACGGACCCAAATTGCGTTCGCCGGCGAGATAGATGATCGCCAGAAAGATCCCTAGAATTGACGTCGCTAGGATCGCCGGAAGCGTAGCCTTGAAGTTGTGCTTCGAGAGGAGTGTCCAACTGGCATGTACCAGCCCAAATATGACGCCGGAAATGAAGACCTGAAGGATGGGATTAAAAACACCCTTCATGAACATATCCATGATCCAACGTCGAAAGAAAACTTCTTCGACACCAAACTTGAAACGTTCCTCAGGTTGAACAGACGCCTTGCAAGTGCAGTTATTGATGCTATAAATTATCACATCTCAAACAAACTTTATCCGGAGTTTAACTATGGAAAAGATAGTACGAACCGATGCGGAATGGAAAAAATTACTGACACCTGAACAATATCGAATTATGCGCCGAAAGGGAACAGAGTCACCTTTTTGTGGTGCATTTTACGATCACAAAAAAAGCGGGCACCTATTTTTGTGCCGGTTGTAATTTACCCTTATTTTCCTCCGATACGAAATTTGATTCCGGCACCGGCTGGCCTTCATTCTTTAATCCTGTTTCGGAGGAAAACATTGAAACGCACACCGATTTCAGCCATGGCATGGTGCGGACCAATGTCGTCTGTGCCTGTTGCGATTCACACCTGGGTCATGTGTTTACAGACGGTCCCAAACCAACCGGTTTACGCTACTGCCTTAATTCGGAATCGCTGAATTTTGTTGCGGATGAATAATAAGTTTCCACAGGTTTTACAACGGCTTGGTGAGAACATTTTCGATATTAAAAAACAGACCGATAGAATGAAAGGCAAGCATGGAGGCCTGGCTTGAATAAGTTGAACGTTACCAGGAAAGTTGTGAGATCATACTCGGTTCTTCAAGTTTGAAAAGTGCTGTTCTTTTCCCAGTCTTGATATCCAATTTGTAGAGTACTCCTCCGGTATAGCGTTCATCATCAACGATAACGGCGAGCGACTTTCCGTCCGGTGACCAGGCGATCATCCACGGATAGAGATCCGTCGAAGTGAGTTCATGGAGGTTGCTGCCATCCGTGTTAATCATGAAGATGGTATTTTCAACACATGTGGCGTGTTCTCCACAGGAAAGGAAAGCAATCTGACTGTCGTCCGGTGACCATATGGGATTCTGGATAAGCCCATTGGCGTTTGCGAGCACGAAAGGAGTAGAGCCATCAATATCCTGAATGTAGAGTTCTGACGGACTGTTCGCTTGCTCAGGGTTTGCTTGCACTACATGTGCAAAACGGGTGCCATCATGAGACAGGCTCATAGATAAGATACTGTCGGACTGAAAAGCCCAGGCATCAAGGGAGGTGATTTCTCCTGTGAGTACATCGACAGCCTGCCATTGCCATTCTCCTGTCTCTGCCACCAACATAGCAATCCGATTTCCATCAGGCAACCACATCATCTGCGAAACATCAAGACCTGAACCGGAGGTAATTTGGCGGTCATTACTGCCGTCAGAATCCATCAGGTGTAGCTGTCGCGTCCCTGAGCCTGCAGACAGGTAAGCAATTTTGGACCCGTCAGGAGACCAGTAGGGCATGGAATTGCCCAACAAGCCATCCGTTGTAATCTGGCGCGGAGACGTTTCATCAGGGCAGTAAGCAACGATATTAGATTCAAAGCCATTGCTGGATACGAAGTAATGGGTAAAGAGGATCTCCTTACAAGCCGTAGAGTCAGTTTTGCAAGAAGCAAGCGACATAGCTAGTACAAGTAGTAGACTGAAATTTAAAACTTTTCTATTCAATTTTCAACTCCTTTGGAAATCTTTTTTCATTTCCATAGGCAATATATCGAAATGTTGATCGTAAATCCGGTAAACCTATTCAGACCGATATAAAATTAATTTATTACGGAAAAACAAAATCGGAAAGAATCGTACCAAAAATAAACTCATGGAATATCCAATTATTCATGAATTTCAGATTTTATCCGGGCTATTTCATATTAGTTTATATACACACAGTCGCTTGCATAAAAGTCATTACCACCTGGAAAATAACCAGACGTTACAGTGTCATAGTACTTATTTGATTGGTATGATAAACTTGCAGTAACCTCACAGTTACTTGTATTATAGCAAGTATGCGTTGCAGCTGGAAAAGTTACTCTTAAAACATTTCCGCATGGATTCCCTCTATCCCTAACCTGAACCACTACTGTAAGTGTTGAAACAGATGTTGTGCAAGCAACATAACCAACGCCATATACGTTTGACCCACTTCTATATGGGTTGCCCGCATAAGCTTCACAATTGGTCCTCAATCCATCATCAGTTGTATAAGTAGTTAAATTATTTGGTTGTGAAGAAGCGGCGGTAAGGGTAAAAATCATAAGCAGTGCTAAGATACTGTAGACTATTTTCTTACACATATAACTCTCCTTTCAAAATCATCAACCATTTGAATTGGACTACATTTTTTTGCAGATACAACTTTCATTCATTTTTTACAATTTAGTCTTACTTAATGCAATAACTAAGAGAGGTGACCTGCCCCCATATTTAGTACCAGTTTTTATGTGGTAACGGACAGGGTGGGGACCAGCAGCGAAGCAGCCAAAGGGTGAGGCTGGATCGCTTCAGGAGCTGGGGGACGATAACCTAACGACGAATGGGGTCTGATCTGATTGTACTCCTTTCGCCAGCGTTCGATCAATACCTTTGCCTCCTCGATGTTGTAGAAAATTTCACGGTTTAGCAGCTCGTCTCGCAGTTTTCCATTAAAGCTTTCAATAAAGCCGTTCTCCAATGGACTACCCGGTTCAATGAAGAGGGTCTTCGTTCCCAGCTCAGCCAGCCAAGAGCGGATCAGCCGGTTGGCGAACTCCGAGCCATTGTCCAAGCGGACGTACTCCGGCACACCGCGCGCACAGAAGAGTTCCGTCAAGCAGTCCACCACGTCCTCGGTCTTCAGACTACGTCACTCTCGAATGGGGAGGCACTCGCGGGTGTAGTCGTCGATCACATTTAGAATCCGAAGTCCTCGCCCGTCGTGAGTGCGATCCGCCACAAAGTCATAGCTCCACACGTGATTAGGGCGCTGGGGACGCAAGCGGTAGCAAGATCCGTCATTCAGCCACAATCGCCCTCGTTTAGGCTGTTTTTGAGGTACTTTGAGCCCTTCTCTTCTCCAAATTCTTTCAATCCGTTTATGGTTCACCCACCAGCCCTCGTTGCGTAGGAGTGCCGTATTCCGGTGATAGCCGTAGCGACCGAATTTCGCCGCCAGTTTAACCACCCGGCGAGTGAGCGGATCTTCGTCCGGTAGAGCGGCGGGACTGTACCGCTGGATTGTGAGCGGTTGTGCGAGTGCCCGACAAGTCCGTCGTTCGGAGATTTCAAAAGCCGCCTGGGGCTGCTCTACCGCTTCGCGACGTCTTGTCGGGCTGGTCATTTTCCCCGCAACACCTCTTTGATGATGGCATTATCTAGTGAAAGGTCGGCAACCAGTTTTTTGAGCCGGGCGTTCTCCTGCTCATTTCTCTTAATCGTTGGGCTTGATCGGATCGCAGCCCGCCATATTCTTTTCTCCAGCGGTAGTAGGTCTGGTTACTGATCTCGATGGCTCGGCAGATCTCCTCGACCGTTTTTCCTTGACTTACAAGTACCTCTGCTTCACGCAGCTTGTTGATAATCTGCTCTGTACTGAATGATCTTCTGGGCATGTTCCTGCCTCCTTTCCATGATCATACCGGATTTACCACTCTTGGAGTGGACCCGTTTTTGGGGGGCAGGTCACTTTTGACATCTCAGCTTCTACCCAATTAGAAAGAATAGCTGATTTGATTTTAAATTATTGCATGCCGTTTTTTATTGGAGATTTTTCTAAAATTAATGATATCAGAACAGTGGAACGAGAGAGAGTTGAGAAATTACTCGAGCAATTAAAGAAACTCAATCCAAAAAATAAGCGCTCCATAGACTAATAGCGGGATAATAAAATATGCTAAACGACTATTTACCCCCACAAGCAACGCTTACCAGTTGAAGGTTAATGGCACCTACCCAAACATTGGCAAATTGCTATCAATAACATTCCAACTGCAAAAAAGGTATTCCAATAATTTATCCTGCCCAGTTTTGTTGCACCGATTGCAAACGATAAAAAGTAACCAGCCGTAATTAAACCATATAACAACTTTAGGCTATTTTTATCGTTTGAAGCTGTCACAGCTTTTTCTCCTCTGTCTTAAGTTTAAAAAAACCTCAAAGAAGCCATATATGTATGAAACAGCAATAAGGATTATTATTTTCGAATCCATTGTTAACTTTCCTTTTTGCAGTTTCCATAATATTGAAATCGATTAATATTTGCGGCTAACTTCTGTTCGAAAAATATCAATCACTTTGATGAATAAACAGGTGTTTTCTTTCTCTGCTAACTCTTCCCGGCCACATTCATCTCGGGGATCAAAACATAAGGTGCATAAATGTAAGGGGGGTAGAAGAAGTTGTAATTCCACTGTGCTTCCTGGCTGATCGCAGCGACATCTTTGAGCAGATCGTAGATACTACCGGCGATGGAAAGGTCCTTTACGCGTCCAACGATCTCACCTTTTTCGATTTTGAATGCCAGGTCGAGTGGATTGGAGAAAGCGCCTGAGATTGTGTTGCCCATCCCCAGCCCGAGTAGAGACTCAACCAGGATACCTTCATCGATTGATGCGATGATGTCCTTCAGTGGCGTTTGGCCGGGTTGGAGAATGAAGTTACCGAATGAGACATCGGGCTGGGTGAACAGGCTACGAACTGCGTTTCCTGTCGATTCAGTTTCTGCCTGGGCAGCCGTCTTGAGGTCGTAGATAAAGCTCTTAAGCACGCCTTTTTCGACAAGCACGTTGCGGCAATGCGGTACGCCCTCGTCGTCGTAGGACGTGCTCCCGAAGCAGCCATCCATCGTCCCATCATCCAACAAGGTTATTTTTTCGTCGAAAAGCTTTTCATCGATCTTGTCCTTGATCGGTGAGGTTCCCTTGTAAACTTCTTTGCCATTCAAGGCTTCACCAAGTGGCATGATCAACGCCTGTGCTCCGGCAGGAGAAAAAAGCACGGGCATCCTGCCGGGTTTGATCGTGGTCAGTATGCTCGCAAGCTTGATTTGTTCCGCAAGCCGACGGGCGAAAGCCAGATAATCCTCTTCCCAGACTGTCGCGCCAAATTGATCATACCGGATGAGAATATCATTTTCTTCCATCCGATCGAGCTTTATGCTGAGCATGAATGGGGAAGTTTGGGTGGAAACATCAAGCCCTTTCTGATTGCGGATATTAGTCGAAACGAGACCGCGTGCCAGCGAGAGGTTACAGCGGACATTGGGATCGACCGGTACGATCTGATCAAGGATCTCCTTGCCGATCTCGACTAGGCGGTCAATAGGCAATTCAGAAATGGTATTATCGTAGGTCTTGACCGGGACAGCTGGTTTCGGATCAGCAAAAGAGAACGATGTTTGATCTCCATAATCAGCCGACTCGAGGACGTTTGCAACCAGCTTATCCACACTTGTCGGGTCGGTGGTGGCGGAAAAGCCAAGCCGCCCCCTGCGAATGACCCGCACTGCAGTACCCTTGGCCTGGGTGACGCTACAAGACTTAAGCTGATTGGCTTCGAATTCGACAGTCGTTTTTTCGTTCTTCAGGTTGAACACTTCGACCTGTTCAGCCTGCTTCTTGAGTGTAGTTAAGATATCCATTTATTTCCTCCGGGTGTTTTTCAGGTCAGTTCTACTGACCACCGATGACGACGTTCTGGATGCGAATGTGCGGCGCACCCATACCAACCGGCAGAGGGAATTGGCCTGCCTTTCCACAGCCACCACCGGTGTTAAGCCACAAGAAATCGTTGCCGATCATGTCAATGTTCCCGAGCGTGGTGAACAGGTTTCCCGCCAGGTTGACGTCCTTGACCATCTCAGCGATCCTACCGTCACGGATCATGTAGGCGTAGCTGGAGCTGAAGGAGAAATTTTCCAGTTGAGTCTCGCCACCATAAGCGTTGCAGGCATAAATGCCAAGCTTGATATCCTTGATCATGTTCTCGAAAGTGGTCGTCCCATTGTCGATGGCTGTGTTGGTCATGCGAACGATCGGAGCAAAGCGGTAGTTGACGGCGCGCGCGTTGCCGGAGGGCTTTTCACCCATTCTGGCCGCAGTTTGGCGGGAATGCAAGCGCCCGACCAGTACGCCATCCCGGATCAGCCAATTGCGACGGGCGGGTGTGCCCTCGTCGTCGTAAAATGTCGTGCCACGCAGGTCGCGGATTGAGCCATCGTCGTAGACGTTGAGGATCCCCTGGCCGAAACGACGACCGAGGGTCATCATTTCACGCGCCAAAGGATTCCCATAGACGAAGTCGGCTTCAGATA
>PHBS01000129.1 GCA_002841995.1 Chloroflexi bacterium HGW-Chloroflexi-8 | reverse complement strand
CCGGCGAATCAATGCCGGAGGACAAAGAGGTCGGCTCACGTGTGTTTGCAGGTACCGTAAATCAAGACGGTCTTTTGAAAGTTGAAGCGACCGGTGTTGGAGCGGATACTACGCTGGCGCGCATCATTCGAAGGGTGGAAGAAGCTCAGGATGAAAAAGCACCGACCCAACGTTTCATTGAGAAATTTGCACAATGGTACACCCCTTTTATTATTGCCTTGAGCATTGCATCTTACATAATCACACCGGATATTGAGTTAGCCCTGACACTTTTGGTCATTGGATGCCCGGGTGCATTGGTCATTTCAACCCCGGTATCGGTTGTGGCGGGTATTGGCCGGGCTGCAAAAAATGGAATTTTGATTAAGGGTGGTGAGTATCTGGAGAATGTGGGGAAAGTATCCGTATTGGCAGTTGACAAGACTGGCACGTTGACCGAGGGAAAACCAACTGTGACGGATGTGATTGCCCTACTACCGATATTGCAATTGGAAAAAGCTGGCTCTGCATTCCCTTCAGATTCCCGAATGGATTATACGTGGGACGCATCACAAAGCGAAGTTCTGCGTTGGGCAGCCATTGCTGAAGCTGGTTCTGAACACCCACTGGCTAAAGCGGTGTTGCAAGCTGCAAAGAAATTAGGTGACGTTCCAGAAGCTAGTGACTTTGATACCTGTACAGGGCGCGGTGTACGTGCATTTTTCAATGGTGTCGAGATCGCTGTCGGAAGTCAGGGATTGATGACCGAGTTGGAAATACCGGTGCCTGAAGAAGCCCAGGAACATCTGCTGCGCTTAAAAACGAGCGGAAAGACAACAGTTCTCGTATCTTTTGATGGAAAGGTGGCCGGGATCATTGCAATTGCTGACAAACCCAGGGAAAATGCAAAAGAGGTAATTGCAAGGTTGAAAGAAATCGGACTACAGAAAGTGGTTATGTTGACTGGAGATGATGCCCGCACCGCCCAGGCGATTGCTACAGAGTTGGGCATCGATGACGTGCGTTCACAATTACTGCCTGAAGAAAAATTGCAGGTGATCCGTGATTTACAGAAGGCCGGTCATGTTGTCGCGATGGTCGGGGATGGAATTAATGATGCACCCGCGTTGGCTGCTGCAAATATCGGAATCGCGATGGGTGCCGCAGGAACCGATATCGCGATAGAGACAGCAGATGTGGCTTTAATGGCGGATGATCTGATGAAAATCCCGGAAGCGATACGAATATCGGAAGCAACCTTACGTAATATTCATCAAAATGTGTGGATTGCTCTGCTAACGGTCACAATTCTTTTAATGGGTGTGATTTTTGGTAAGGTGCATATGGCTGGTGGTATGTTGATCCACGAGGCTTCGGTTTTGGTGGTGATTTTAAATGGCATGCGCTTATTGAGAGATGCCAGATAGGAAACAAAAGTGGATCTGATTTCAGATCCACTTTTTCATTTAAACGGGTTTATTGTATATTTTTTACCATCTTCAACATCTCAATTGCGCCGGTTGGGCAGATGCTTTCACAAAAAGCGCAGCCAATGCACCCTTTGCTTTCCTGTAAATAGGGAAGGATTTCCAACCGTTTGTGCCCATCAGGATGTTGTGCCCCAATTACACCGGTTGGACAGATCATATTACAGAGATTACAGGCTACGCAGATTTGGTAATCAAAGACCGGACGTGCCCATTCGGTGGGTTTTTCTCGAGCAACCAAATTTCCCGCACCATCTTCAACTGCTTTAAAGGCGCATACTCTTCCACAGACTCCGCAATCAATACAAATCACTGGGTCGATGGTGTGCAGTTTTTTCTTTTCACCCCGTATCGCATCGACAGGGCAGTAATGAACACACAATACGCAGCCAACGCATTCCCGATTAATGGTGTGAGTCATGCAGATCTCCTTCTGAAAGCATTTCAGGAGCAGGAGGTTGCCCGGTTTGAGGGTCCCAGCCCATCATTTGCCAATAAAGCGGAACGAGAGCGTCAAGATCCACAAAGGTATTTCGATTGGCACCTTGATTTAGTGGGGGGTGTCCTGTAGCGCGCGGGTTGATGGTATGTCGCAGCGGTATTCCCTCACGAACATTAAATGCCTGTTTTAGTGACTGGATTCTTGCACCCATTTGCATATATTCTTGCGCTGTTTTTTGCCATCCTGTGGCGGCATTCAGCCATTCAAAGATGGGGTAACGATGGATTCCCATCATTGCCCCAAAAATGCAGCCCCCGGCAGCATTCAACAAGGAGACAAATTGGCTGCAAGCTACTGCCCATTCAGCTTTTTCTCTCGGGTTGTGATATTTACTGCGTTTACTGTAAAAAAGTGATTTTATCCTGGGCAGGTCAGGGACTTTTCGCCAGAGCTGGTATAGCTCATAGTACTGATAAGAACCTATGGTATGACGACCTGGTGTGGGTTCTACTGCATAATGCAGGCTATAGCCCGGGTCATTGCGCCCATCATGCATGGGAAGCTCCTGGCCACCACTGTGGATAGCGTATTGGATGCTATTTTTACCTATTCGTTGTGCAGCCTGGTAGCTGCCATCCGCCAGTAGATTTCCTATGCCCTGCCGATTTATCATCCGGTCTATCAGGATTAAAATTGATGAGTCATTACCCCAACTGAGATCCAATCCCTCCGTATCTGCGAGCGTAAGCAGTCCTTTTTCAAAACACTCCATTGCAAATGCGATTGTGCCACCCGCAGAGATTGTATCCATTCCGGCACGGTTTAGCTTGTCATTGGCTATCAGGATTGTTTCCAGATCGTTATTCATTAAAAGGGGTCCTAAAGCAATCACACTTTCATACTCGGGTTTGTGTGATTCGGCATTACCGGGAATGCTTGTATATCCACCACATCCAACCGGGCAAGCATAACAGTGATATTTGGCTTTCTCGAGTTTGGCCAGACGATCCGGATTTACAGATTCGGATCGTTGAGGGGGGAAATCCAGATTGCTGCCAGACCAATTTCGGATAGGCGAATCTCCAGTTTCGATACTGTATTGGTTAAGGGCAATAGTGCCATATTTTTTTATAAAGATTTTATAAAGGATGCCATCCTGACGCATCTGCACAGGAATTTTTCGCAGAAAAGTACTCAGAATGCGGGTTCCAGTTCCGTTCAAAAATTTGGGCTGGAATTCTGTATGGCGTACGCAATGTACGGAGAGTTCTTTCATTTTTTGCGGGTCTGAGGCCAGGATTGGATAAGAACCCAACAAAACCAGCGCTTTTAGATTCTTGCTGCCCATGACCGCGCCAAGTCCGGAGCGAGCGGCCATACGCCCGAAATCGTTGCTTATTCCAGAAATCAACGAAAGCTTCTCACCTGAGGTGCCAATACAGGCGACGGAGACAGGTTTATCACCATATGGCTGAAGTAGGGTGTTCTCCGTTTCGACAGTGTCTTTTCCCCATAAATCTGCAGCATCCAGCAATTCAGCTTTGTTATGAGTCAGTTTAAGATAAACCGGGTGTGGGCTGATACCTTTGAAAAAGATACCATCAAAGCCGCATTGTTTAATTGCGGGGGCAAGATTTCCGCCACAGTTGGCATCACCCCAGGTATTTGTTAGTGGAGATTTAGCTGCTACTGTCCAACGACCGGTCAGCATGCTGGTAGTTCCAGTCAGGATGCCAGAGGTGAAAGCCAGGATATTGTCAGGTCCAAGCGCTTCGGCATGTGTGGGAATGTCACGGTATAGATAGTAAGCAGCCAACCCGAGACCGGCTCCATAAGTTTCATAAACCTGGCTGGGAACGTGTTCGGTGGTGAAGGTTCCAGAAGCGAGGTCGACCCATAGGATTTTTCCGCAAATTGCATGGAGCGAAGGTTTCATTAACTCTAATTTTACCCCAGGAAGTGCTCCACATTGGGGCAATGCAACCTGGGGCTAAACTTATTCTTTAGCGCATGCCCCACCTTTTTTCTTTTTGTTCCTGATCCAAATCAAGTCCCAGGGTGCCACCGGGATTCATGATATTGTTTGGATCGAAGTGCTTCTTTAGTGTTCTCAGAACGTCCATATTGGCTTTCCCGATCTGCCCTTCTAACCACGGTCCGGTTTGTTTTCCAATGCCATGGTGGTGACTCATGGCTGCTCCAGATTCTTGGATGGCTTGTAAAACGCCATATTGGAGCTTTAAATATTCATTGATATCGGTCATGTGGGCAATGAAAATGAAATACAGATTGGTGCCTTGGGGATAGGAGTGAGAAAGGTGGGTCATACAGATGGTCTGCGGACGACTTTTTACAAAAGAACGAACTTTTTGGTGTACTTCGGATAATTGATCCCAGGTTACAGCACATTCAAGGGTGTCAATCAGGATGCCGAAGTCCATCAGGTCCTCGCGCATGTATGGATCCGTAAAGCGGGTCTTTTCCCAGCGTTGTGTGACCTGAAATGGAGTCAATGGAAAGGCGTGATAACGGGCAGCAATCTGGCGGATTTTACGGTTGACTAATCGAGTAAAAGAATGCTGACCGTCACAAGAGCCGATCAGGAGACAACGCAGCATGGGCAGATAGTTCATTGCTTTAAGAACAGAATCTGCCGGGGACCCATGAATGTGATACATACGCATGGCAACATCGCTTTCCTCCGGGTCCGATAGACGTAAAACCGAAGGAAAGCCAAATTCGCTTTGCATAATTTCACGAACTGCAGCCTGTGCATCTTCCCAGTTGTGAAAAAGATATGAAAATCGGGTGATGTTTTCTGGATTGTAGCGGTGGAGTTTGAGGGTCACAGCAGTCAACACACCAAAACAGCCTTCTGACCCGATCATGATCTGGTTAAAGTCCGGTCCGGTTGCACAACGTGCGTATCCCGGTGTTGTTAACTTTCCGCGCGGGGTTATATAAGTCTGCTGCAGAACGAGATCTTCAATTTTGCCATAATATGTAGAGTTCTGCCCGGCTCCACGCGTAACGACCCAACCACCAACACTGGAATGCATAAATGACTGTGGAAAGTGCCCGCAGGTGTAACGCATTCTTGCGTTAAGTGTCTGTGGGGCATGATTAAGTATTTCCTCGAGCTGTGGTCCAGTCATCCCAGGTTGGACAGTAATCGTTTGATTCGTCTCGCAAAAGGCTAAAACTTTGTTCATGTGTTTGCTTAAATTCAGGCTGATGCCACCATTTTTGGCTTCCGTCCCACGGGTAACTGTCGAACCTGCCCCGAAAATATTGATCGGAATGCGATTCTGGTCGCAGTAAACCAGAATACATTCAATATCTTCGTCAGATCGGGGAGAGATGACCAGATCGGGAATATTTTCGACGATGTGATTTCGCAAACGCAAGGCGTCAATCATTCCATGCCCATAGGAAACCTGAGTGCGGGAGTAAGTGTCGGTTTGAATATTTTCAGATCCAACGATTTCTTCAAAAGCGCGCTGGTGTTCAGCAGGTATTTTTGAGGGGATTTCTATATCAAATTTTTCAAAACCGGAATTTCGCGGGTGGGTGAGGTCTGCCTCGTCCAGTTGGAATACTTCTTTCAATAAAGCAACCATCCCTTTATTGGGATGCTTAAAGCCTGAAAGGTTTCCCCATTTAAATAAACTTCGAAAAGAGTCTGGTTTGGGCGATTCTTCAGTCCATGGTGGTAGTATGGTTTTATCTTGCTTCATATACTTCGCCTTGTGTGAATTCGGGGATTAGCGTACCGATGGAATTAATAAGAAGACCAGGGGTGCTGTAAGACTGGTGCCAGAGGCAGGAATAGGCTGTTTCTTCAGTTTGCCACCGTTGATCATCCCAACCCAATTCAGATTGGCAAATTGCGCGGATATGGCAAATATCATCCAGACCGCCGTTTGGTAGCAGATTACCCAGACGCGTTCGACGAAGAAGCAGGTCATCAAGGTGGACAATTTGTTCAGCGTGGGCTGCCCAGCGCAGTTCACTCCATAAGGTCAGCGTGTTCGGAATACGGGTCAATTCATCTGGTCGGGCTTGAGAAAGCAGGTCAAAAGTTTTAGAACTATAACGCCCCAGAAGTCTTAGTTTGATAAGCGGATCGAGATCATTTATGTAAGGAATGTTTATCAAATCAGCTTCAGAAACAGGATCCAATGCACGTGCATCGTCATTGCATTTAGTCTTCTCTGGCATATATTTTTGAGCGAGTTTAAGGGATTGACAGGCCATTTGACGAAACATGGTTAATTTACCACCTGTGATGGTGATCAATCCATCTTCATCCCAGAGAATCTCGTCGCGAGCTTCCCTGGAGGGGTCTTCTTTACCAGTATCCAGAACGGAGCGGATGCCTGCCATGCTGGAGCGTACATCTGAAAGTTTAAGATCGAGACAGCCAAAAATATGATCCACCGCTGTCATCAGGTAATCTGTCTCGTCGGGCGAAATAGAAGGATTGGTATCCATCGGTTCGGTATGATCGACATCGGTAGTGCCAACCAGAGTCGCCCCTTCCCAGGAAAATGCAAATACTGGCCGGTGATCCTGTGGATGCAGAAAACTGATCACATCCTGAATAGGTAATTTGTCGTGTGGAAAAATCAGATGGCTGCCCCGCAACAACCTCAGGCGTGGAGATCGGTTCACATGACTGCGCAATTGGTCCGCCCACGCGCCACTGGCGTTAATGACTACCCTGGCATGTATTTCTGCAGTCTTACCTGTTGGCAAGTCACGAAGTTGGATTCCAGCGACTTTGCCCGCTTGGTTGCGAAGTAAGCCTTCCACTCTAGCATAATTTAGAGCAATTCCTCCCGCGCTTTGAGCTTCCTGTATAACGCGATAAACCAATCTGGCGTCATCTGTTTGCGCGTCGTAATATTGATAGCCCCCCAAAAGACTCTTTTTATTAATTTGTGGACAGAGTTCTTGTAATTCTGGACATGAAAAATGAGTGTGATTCCAACGTAGGGCTAAAGCATCATAGGCAACCAGTCCCAGTCCGAAAACCCAGCTCGGAATATGATCGCCATAATAGCTGACCAGGGTAAATGGTAACGGGTTGATTAACCCGATCCCTTCTTTGAGAAGACGCTTTCTTTCACGCACCGAATCGATGGTCAATTTTATTTGGGCGTTTTTTAAATAACGAAAACCGCCGTGTACCATTTTCGAAGATCGGCTGGAAGTACCGGAAGAAAAATCATGAGCATCGACCAGCAAAGTTTTTAGCCCTGCTCGGACTGCCTCACGAAAAACACCTGCACCAACAATGCCGCCACCAATTACAATGACATCCCAATTAGGCGATGAAGATTGCCGTGATTGGCTTGTAATATCCGACCAGATTGAATCCCGCCAATTCTCTGTGGACATAAGTAACTCCCTGGAAAAAATAATTAAAGAAAAATACTGAAATTAACAAATTGGTAAGAGGTCATACCAGTTAAAAATATTATAGAAAGTCTTGTGATGGAAGTCAAGATTAACTTTGTAGTGTGAGAGACAAGAGTAGAATAAAATAAAAAGAGAGCAAACGAGTCGTTCACTCTCCTTTCAGCCATTGTTTGTGGAGTGAAAAGTTATTTGATTTTTAGCCAAACAATTTCATAGGGTTCCAAAAGGATTGTCATCAATTTATGGATAGAATAAACCTTTTTGGAAAGAATATCCTCGAGAGCTTTTGGTTTTTGATTTCCAAAAATATTTATATCAAACTCTAAAGTCTGTTGAATAGATGTGAGATTATGGAGCGCTAATATTTTTTGGGAACCAGATGGTGAAGTTCGTAAAACCGAAAATACAGATGTTGATAACTCGAGAATTTGCTGATTGCCATTGGGATGAAATGAATTTTCTGAAACACGGCATTTAATCAAATTTGAATAACCGTAAAATACCTGGTTTCGAATGGAGGTTTTGTCTGCTAATTCGGATTCAACCAGGTTGATTTCCAGTTTTTGCCGATTGATTGTTCGCGGTAATCCTGTTTCTTCCACACCTATTGTGTAATTACGTGAACCCAGTAGATTGTGGAGATATATTCCAGGAATGCCTGCTAAAGCCAATTGAATTGCTTGAGAAACTAAAAATTTTTTGACCTGAAGGATTTCTGGTTCGTTGGAGACAGGATTGTTTAATAAATCATAATAAGTGATGTTCAATTCATACGGACTTGCGCTACCATCTGAATTTGTTTTTGAAGAAATTTTTCCTCCATGTTCCAGTGTGTTTCTTAAAAGAACCTCCATTTCCCGTGATGGTAATATGCCGCTTACAGGTCGTAATCCAATACCGTCGTGAGAAGCCGTAAAGTTAAAAAATGAAGTTGATGGAGAGGGAGGTTTTAATTCGGAAGCCCACTTTGTGAGATAAATAGCTGAACCGGTTAATAGAGCATGAGCAACCAATGGGGGTAATGCAAATTGATAAACCAGATGTGCTTCGTTATTGCCATTTCCAAAATAAGATATATTTTCTTCATGTGGCACATTGGTCTCGCTGATGATCAGTACCCCTTGAGCAACGTCATCCAGGATTGCACGCAATAACTGGACGATAGCATGAGTTTGGGGAAGATGGATGCAGGAAGTCCCAATTTCTTTCCATAGATAAGCAATAGCATCAAGGCGTATTAAATTAGCGCCGTATTGAATGTAGCACAATAAGACATCAATAATATCTAACAATACATCAGGATTCTTAAAATTAAGGTCAATTTGATCATCGCTAAAGGTAGTCCAGACCCACTTTTTACCGGAGGGGGTTTGAAACGAGGTCAATAAAGGTAAAGTTCGCGGACGTGTGACCAAAGAAAGGTCTGTGTCTGGTTCCGTAGTAATAAAATATTGTGTATATTTAGGATCATTTTTAAGAAATTGCTGGAACCAATTGCTCTCTGCAGAGATGTGATTAATCACACCATCAAACATTAATCGAATATCTTCTTTTTTGAAATTGCGAATATCTTCCCATGTACCCAGATTCGGATCAACTTTTAAATAATCGATGACTGAAAAGCCGTCATCCGAAGAGAAAGGAAAGAACGGAAGAATATGGATGGTGTTCACAAACTCCTTGAGGTATTTTGTGAAGAAATGGAAAAGCGTATTTAGTGGAGCTTCCCCATTTCGTTGCAAGAGGTCTCCATAGGTAATCAAAACAACATCTTCTTGGTTAAATGCTTCGCGATCCGGATTTACTTTTAGATTGACCGATTTTTGAAAATCTAATAACCTCTCTTTCAATCGTCTAAATACATTTTCTCCAATAGGGGTGCCATACAAATATATTAATAAATCATACAAAATCTGCTGATTTTTTATCATGCGGTTGTTACCTTAAGAATTAAAAGATTTAAATAATTTTTCCAAACGAGTTTGTGCAGTTTGGTAAGAAAAATTATTCCTGGCTACGTTAAAATTATGTGAAGTAATTTCATCTACCTTAGACGGATTTGTTAAAAGTTCTCTTACTTCTTCAACAGCTTGTTCGGTGATTTCCCCGTCAATTTGGACAGCTTTTATTCCAATGGGTTCAATGTCATCCCTGTAAATTTTATACCGGTTGACCAAAAATGGTTTGTGAAAGTATATGGTTTCCAGAATTGCATTACCAAATCCTTCGTATAGACTCGGATAGGTAACAAAATCGGTGAAAATATAGGCATCCCACAGGCTAAATTTCTTTTGGATACCAACACCTTGAACCCGGTAGGGAAGAAAACGGGCGGGAAGGTAGCGCAAATCCACTTTTTTTAGGGCTGCCAAAGCAAACAAGTCAGATAGATAATCAAGTGTGTTTAATTCAGCGTTGTGCGAGATAATTAATTTGATCGGTAAATCCGAAAGCTGATGCACAAGCTCGATGGCTAATTCAATCCCTTTGCGAGGGATCACCCGGGTCGGCTGAAGAAAAAACAAATCGTTCGCATTAAGTCCAAGCTCTGATTTCAAATTTAAATTAAAATCGTCGATTTCTGGTAGTGGTGCGTCAAAATCAAAAATATTTGGCATGATGGTACTTTGAAATCCGCGCTTCTTTAATTCTGATTGTGCTTGAGAATTAATTACCATGTGTTTAAGGTTGGGTAATTGGGGTGGAAATACTTCTTCCAAAATTTGACCAACGCAATTATTTAAGTATTTTTCTCTTTCCCAATAAAAGTCGTGGTTATGTGCAATAGCTGGAATACCGGTTACTTTCAGGACCCGATAAATAGCAATACTCAATGACAAATTCATCGGAAGCGCAAACACATTCTGAACGGTCAAGAATTCAATTTTGTATTGCTGGATAAATTTGAATAATTCTTTTTCCAATAACTGCGCCAGATCTTCAATGGTTTGGAATAGATCCGGGTGAGGTGTCGAATTTCCAAAAGCGTGGTCTGTAATCCACAATACCTTTGGGTGATTAAAATGTGCTTGAGGAACGCACATACTCCCGATAATTTCTTTATTGGATGATTGCTCGGATTCAATTGGGGGGTCCAGTTCACCTGCAAAATAATAATTGGAATGTCCCATGGTGCGTAATACATCCACTATTTTTGCGGTTTCCAGAGAAACACCGTCTGTACCGGCCAGTCGGAATGAAATGTGTCCAATTCTCATATCTTAGCCCTTGACACCCCCTGAAGTTAATCCCTGTGAGAGATATTTTTCAAATGCAAGGAATAAGACAATAATCGGAATGGTCATAATGGTTGATGCGGCCATTACAACATGCGGTCTTGGGCTGGGGTCGTTGAAAATGGTATTGATCTTAATAGGGATTGTAAAAGTGTTGCGATCATTGAGGAAGATGAAGGCGTAGAGGAATTCATTCCACGCAATCATAAATGTATAAATTCCAATTGTTACCAATGCCGGGATTGCAAGGGGAATTGTCACGCGCCAAATGACCTCAAAACGACTGCAACCATCTATTAAGGCTGCCTGTTCGATCTCATCTGGAATGGTGCGAAAATAATTGGTCAACATATAAAGTGCAACCGGTAAAGTTTGCGCCAGATAAGTGAGCACTAATACCGCCAGATTATCCTGCACATTAAATCCCAGTCTTTGGCTAATTTGTGACAACATCGCAAATAAAGGGATCATTAAGAGCACAGCCGGGAACAAATATACAATTAAAACCCCGTTTAATACCCATTCGCGGCCTTTAAATTTTAAACGCGCCGTGGCGTATGCTCCCATTATCGAGAGAATAACGGCTATTAGTGCAGTAGGAATTGCCACCAATAGGCTATTAATGATATTTACTCCGAAATTTTGAAATGACCTCCAAGCTGGATCAAACAATTCGCGATAAGCATCCATTCGGAGAGAAGAAGGAATGTAA
>PHBS01000128.1 GCA_002841995.1 Chloroflexi bacterium HGW-Chloroflexi-8 | reverse complement strand
CAATCCAGATGGCAACCATTAATACTGCACAACATTTTGGCCTTGGAAGTGAAATCGGTCAAATTGCTCCAGGAAGGTACGCGGATGTAATCCTGGTGCAGGATTTGAAAGATTTCAGAGTCGATTTGGTGATCGCTAAAGGAAAAATAGTCGCAGAAAACGGTAAAAATAAAACTGAGTTTTCAAAAATAAGTTACCCAAATTGGGCGATTGATACGGTACATTTACCAAATCTTGTGGAACCTTCTCAATTTGACATTCTGACGAAATCAAAATCAACAGCCATCGTGAATGTGATTGGTATTATCGAAAATCAGGCTCCTACCAGGCACCTAAAAATGAAATTGCCGATCATCAATTCGAAAATTCAAATTAAACCTGAGATGGATGTAGCAAAATTAGCAATCGTTGAGCGCCACCACAATACCGGACAAATTCAAAATGGGTTTGTTTCAGGATTTGGTTTTACTGAGAAATGCGCAATCGCATCATCATTTATGCATGATGCTCATCATCTTATCGTAACGGGTACGGATAGCGATTTAATGGCTATGGCAGTTAATCGGTTAGCCGAAATAGGTGGTGGTCAGGTAGTTATTGTCAAAGATAAGATTTTCAGTGAAATTCGATTACCAATTGCAGGATTAATTTCTGATTTACCTGCCGTTGAGGTATCCCTACAATTAGACAGCATTTTGGAAGGATTTAAAGCGTGTGGCTGTACTATTAACAACCCAAACATGCAATTAAGTCTTTTAGGATTAGTGGTAATCCCTGAATTGAGATTGTCGGATTTAGGATTATTAAATGTGAAGAATTTTAAGTTTATTTCAGTTGTCGAAACTGAATAGGGAGGAAATTTAGAGTGGATCACTTTCAAAATAACATTAATGAAAAATCAATATCCTCATTTCAAAAATTGCAACTTGAACTATCTCATGTTATCGAAAGTACTACTGCAGGAGAGAAATTGCCCTCCGAACCAAAGTTAGCAAAAAAATTAGGAGTTTCACGTGCTACTTTAAGAGAGGCAATGAGGGCTTTTGAAGGTTTAGGGCTAATTCGCAGAAAGCAAGGTATTGGAACATTCGTGATTGGTCCAACACCTGTTATTGAAACCGGGCTTGAAGTACTGGAGAGTATTGAATCTCTTTCTGCGAAAATTGGTTTGAAAGTAAAAATGGGAGATTTGACAATCGATCATTTCAAAGCTGATCAAAAATTTGGTGAGAATCTAGGGATTGAAATTGATTCCCCAGTTATAAGCATATCCAGAGTAATCCTAACGGAAAATCGTCCGATTGCATATTTGGTGGATGTCATCTCAGAAGAATTGTTCTCACCTAAGGACCTGGAAAATGGTTTTACCGGCTCTGTTTTGGATCGATTAATTGCCAGTAATAATTTTGTGTTATCGAAATCCAAAACATTTATAAACGCTGTAGCTGCTTCTTCCATTATTGCGCGCGCATTGGAGATTCAACGAGGGGATGTGCTACAACTTTTTATTGCTTATCTTTATGATGATAAAGGAAAAGTAATTGATTATTCTTACAGCTATTTCATCCCTGGCTATTTTAATTTCCATGTTGTCAGACGAATAAAGTAAACTATAGTCACCTCTATAGATTTACTAATAAGGAGGTAAATGCATCCAATTTTTTGTAAATTTCCATAATTTATTTCATCAAAAAAATTATGAATTTTTTAGGAGAATATAAAAATGAGAAGTTTTGCAGGAAGGGATATCCTATCATTAAAAGATTTTGAACGGAATGAATTTTTCCGCGTTTTTGAAGTTGCAGCAGAATTGGAACCTATTGCAAGAAATCGAAGAAATGTTGACTTACTAAAAGAAAAGACCCTGGTTACTGCGTTCTACCAACCGAGTACTCGGACGAGATTAGCACACGAAGCAGCTATGCATAGGCTTGGTGGTCATGTCACTGGATTTTCAGATGCAAAAATGACTCGGGCTGGTGATTTTTATCAGGAATCAATTAAAGATACTGTGAAAATGTTAGAGTTTTACGGGGATGTGATTGTTATGCGTCACTTCCAACAAGGTGCTCCACACGAAGCAGCAAAATGGGCTTCAATACCGGTAATCAATGGGGGAGATGGTTGGGGTGAACATCCAACTCAAATACTGACGGATCTTTACACAGTATTGCGTGAAAAAGGGCGAATTGATGGTTTGTCCTGGGTGGCAGTTGGTGACATGCGTATGCGCACAATGCATTCGTTAGCCTATGCTTTATCACAATTTGATTGCGAAATCACTTTTGTTTCTCCACCAGATATGTCGCTTACAAACGAATTTAAAGAAGAATTAAAACTCTACAATTTAAATTTCTCAGAAGCAGAACATGTGGAACAAGTGATTCATAAGGCTGATATTGTTCTAGTGGAACCAGTCGTTCAACCCGATTACACAAAATCACGTCACGAAGTTGAAGAACACGGCTTGACTCCAGACAATTATAAAATTACCAGGGAATTGCTAGCGAATAAAGCTAAAAGTGATATGATTCTGTTGCACTCATTACCCCGAATGGATGAAATTCCGCTTGATGTGGATATCACTCGTCATTCTCGTTATTGGCAGGAAGCATTCAATGGGGTTGTTATGCGAATGGCATTATTGGCCTTGGTTTTAGGTAAAATGGAATAGACTAAATTTATTTTGGGTAATGACGTATTTCGTACCTGAATAAAATAAGAAAAAGGAGAAAACTATGCAAAGTAATTTGCGAGGACGCAATTTCATTACAGACCTTGACTTCTCGGTCGAAGAAATTGAAACGATTCTGGATGTCGCGTGGGATTTAAAACGTAAACGAGCAATGCACGAACCAACTCCCTATTTACGTGATAAAGCATTGGCCATGTTGTTTTTTTACAGTAGTACGCGTACCCGAGCTGCATTTGAAGCAGCTTTTATACATTTAGGTGGACATCCTGCTTTTATTGAGAGTCGAACCACCCAAATTTCTCATGGAGATACTGAGCGCGAAATTGGGCAGGTTATGGGTCGTACATATGATGGTATTTCAATTCGCCATGTGGATTGGGGAATTGGAAATAAGTATATTAACCTGGTTGCAGAAGCTTCACCAGTACCTGTGTTTAACATGCAATGTGAGTATTATCATCCATTCCAAATCCTGGCAGATTTGATGACAATTATGGAAAAGAAGGGGCGTAATCTTAAAAGAAAAAAGATGGTGATGTCTTGGGCGTATGCTGAATCTTACCAAAAACCAATGTCAATTCCCAATTCGATGGCCTTACAAATGCCACGCTTTGGAATAGATTTTGTGTTAGCACATCCACCGGAATTCAAACTTCCCGATGAAACGATTGAACGCGCAAAAGAAGAAGCTCGAAAAACAGGCGCAAGTTTTGAAATTACAGATGACATGGAAGCCGCTTTTAAAGACGCAGATGTAATTTATCCAAAATCATGGGGACCTTGGATGGTCACGACAGATGCCAAGGAATCTGGTGAGATCATTAAGAAATATTCCAGTTGGATAACCGATGAAAGGAAAATGGCGTTGGCTAAGGAAGATGCAATATTTATGCATCCGTTGCCGGCAGATCGGGAAATTGAAGTGACAAGCGCAGTAATGGATGGTCCAAATTCTGTTATTTTTGACGAGACTGAAAATAAAACCTACATTTGTTCTTCCGTCATGGCTCTGACTATGGCTTAGGAAAATCATTTTATAGTTATCAGGAGAAAATTTATGGAAAAAAAAGGTGTGGCAGTTGTAGCGGTAGGAGGAAATTCTTTAATAAAAGACAAGAATCATACTTCGATCTCCGATCAATATGATGCTGGAGCCGAATCCATGCATCATATCGCCGATATGATCATGAATGGTTGGGATGTGGTTGTAACTCATGGAAATGGTCCGCAAGTTGGATTTATTTTACGTAGATCTGAGATATCTTCCCATGAGCTTCATGAAGTTCCATTAGATTATTGTGGTGCTGATTCTCAAGGTGCAATCGGTTATATGTTTGCTCGTGCATTAACGAATGAATTTAAGAACCGCAAGATGAATAAAAAAGTTTGTGCAGTCGTGACTCAGACAGTCGTAGACATTAAAGATCCAGCTTACCAGAATCCTTCTAAACCCATTGGTTCATTTATGGATGAAGCCGATGCTAAGCGAAGGGCAAAAGAAGATGGCTGGAATGTTGTCGAAGACGCTGGGCGAGGTTGGAGACGAGTTGTGGCTTCTCCAAAACCAGTAGATATTATCGAGGCTGATGCAATTAAAGCTTTGATTGATGCTGGTATTGTAGTTGTTGCGGTTGGTGGCGGAGGGATTCCTGTAATTCGTTTGGAAAATAATGACTTGCTAGGAAGTGAAGCTGTCATTGACAAAGATTTTGGATCCTCGTTATTAGCGACGATGATTGGAGCAGACCTGTTTGTAATTAGCACAGCTGTAGAAAAAGTTGCAATTAATTTTAACAAACCAAATGTTCAATGGCTTGACCATATGACATTGGCTCAGGCTAAACAATATATAGAAGAAGGCCATTTTGCGAAAGGGAGCATGTTACCAAAAGTTCAGGCCATTATCAAGTTCCTTGAAAATGGCGGAAAGAAAGCTCTAATCACTAATCCTGAAAATATTAGTAAAGCCTTAAATGGCGAAACTGGTACCTGGATAACAAACGAATAGTTGAATTTTAATTAGGCTTCCTTTTTTTTAAGGAAGCCTTTCACTTTTTTTCTTAAATAAAATATTTATAATTAGTAATATCAAAGATATTTGATTGGTTAGAATAATTTTTTGTACTGATCTAATTAACATACAATATATGTTTATCCGCTTCTTATTCCAAAATCAATAACTTGGTTTTCATTCTTTAAAATAAAATTAATAGATTGTCTATACAGGAAGGAGGTTCAAGCAAGTTTAGTTTGAGTTTTCCGTATCAATTAAAAGAAACTATATAGATTGAAGATTTGAGGAGATGAAATGAAATCTAAAGTTTTATGGAGTGTTGTTTCAACCTTGCTAATCCTGGCATTTGCACTGAGTGCCTGTGGACAAGCAACCGAAAAGGTTGGAGAATTTGAAATTCCGAATGTTGAAAAAGGCAAATTCAATGTAGCGATGGTCTTAATCGGACCTCATGATGATGGAGGTTGGTCACAATCACATTATGAAGGTTTGGAATATGTCAGTAAAAATGTCGATGGTGTGCATGTTGCTTATATCGAAAACGTTCCTGAAGGTGCAGATTCTGAACAAATCTTCAGAAGTCTTTCCCGAAAAGGATTTGACCTGATTTTTGGTACTTCCTTTGGCTTTATGGACCCCATGGAAATTGTCGCTGGTGAATTCCCGGATACAACTTACATCCATATTTCAGGTTATAAATCCAATTCCACCAATTTTGGCAATTTATTTGGCGGAATGGAAGTAATGAAGTATTTGGCTGGTATGTTAGCTGGAGCACGTGCCAAACTTGATGGAAATCCAAAATTAGGTTATATGGCTACATTCCCCATTCCTGAAGAATTGCGTTTAGGTAATGCGATAGCTTTAGGTATGAAAGTAACATGCCCAGAATGCACAATGGATGTCCGATGGATTAATACCTGGCATGATCCAATTATTGAAAAAGAGGCATCTGCTTCATTATTTGATGCAGGAGCCCAGGTTGTATTCACTGGTGCAGATACACCTGCAGTAGCTGATGTCGCAACTGAAAAAGGAAAATGGGGCGTAACCTATGACTGGTACGGCTCCTGTAAAGCAGAACGTTGCTTAACTGCTCCATATTGGAATTGGGGTCCAGTCTATGCTAACATTGCCAAAGGTGTGAAGGATGGGACTTACAAACCAGGGTGGGACTATTTTGATGGAGATACTGGTGCGTTAGGACTTTACGGTTTCATGGAAGGTCAGGAATTGACTAAAGGCGTATCAGAATTGGATCCTGCGATTATTCAACA
Source organism: Chloroflexi bacterium HGW-Chloroflexi-8 (assembly GCA_002841995.1). Lineage (GTDB taxonomy): Bacteria > Chloroflexota > Anaerolineae > Anaerolineales > Anaerolineaceae > UBA6170. The sequence goes on along the minus strand of PHBS01000128.1, from coordinate 5,317 downwards.
GGTTCGTGATTTAGTTGCAAAGAATCTAGCCGGACAATTCACACGTTTTGATGTTTTCTCTGGTGAAATTAAAGATAACCAGGGCAATGTAATTGTTCCTGCTGGTGAAGCGTTACAACAAGTAGACTTAGATGCATTCCCGGAAACTGGTGTGGGTTGCACCTATTGTATGAAATGGTGGGTAGACGGTATTACAGCTGAATTACCCGAATAATTGTTTTTTCAACAGGGGGAAAGCATTGCTTTCCCCCTGTTTATCTTTTTTTATTTTATTTGAGGATTAATGAATCAATCCACAGAAACGTTGGTTAAAGAAAACGTTATTGAAATGCGTGGAATTACAAAACGATTCCCGGGCGTTCTGGCAAATGATCACGTTGATTTTGATTTGAGGTCTGGAGAAATCCACGCTCTTTTGGGGGAAAATGGTGCTGGTAAAAGCACCTTGATGAATATTCTTGCGGGATTATATAAACCTGATAGTGGAAATATTTTAATTCATGGAAAATCTGTAGCATTTGCATCTCCAAAAGATGCGATTGGGGCAGGAATTGGTATGATTCATCAACATTTTATGCTGGTTCCATCTCAAACTGTAACTGAGAATATTTTATTGGGGTTGAATGAACCCCGATTTATTATGAATTTAAAAATGTATGACCAAAATATTGTTGAGTTGGGGGAAAAATATGGTCTACCTGTGGATCCAAAAGCAAAAATTTGGCAATTATCTGTTGGTGAACAACAAAGAGTAGAAATTCTAAAAATGCTGTATCGTGGTGCTGAAATCTTAATTATGGATGAACCAACAGCAGTTCTTGCGCCTCAAGAAATCGAAATTCTTTTCAATACTTTGCACAATATGGTGGGATTGGGAAAATCTGTAATCTTTATTAGTCATAAGCTGCATGAAGTTGAACAAATTTCTGATCGTTTAACCGTCTTGAGAAAAGGGACTGTCACCGCTCAGGGGATAGAAGCAAAAGGTGTAACCAGGGCTGACCTCGCCAGATTAATGGTGGGGAGGGATATTATCTTTAGTTTGGAAAAGAAACCGTGTAATCCTGGAAAACCAGTTATCCAGGTTGAAAATGTGCATTGTCTTAATGATAAAGGATTAAACTCAGTCAATGGCGTTAGTTTTGAGGTGAGGTCCGGAGAAATTGTTGGGATTGCTGGTGTAGCCGGGAATGGACAAAAAGAATTAGCTGATGTGCTAACAGGACTTCGTAAATGTAGTCAAGGGAAAATAATTATTCAAGGAGACGATATCGCAAATCGGAATGCAAAAGCTGGGATACGACATGGAGTTTCACATATTCCAGAAGATCGAACGCATATTGGTACAGCACCAAATCTAAGCGTCACTGATAATGTGATCATGAAAAACTACACTAAGAAACCTATTTCGAAGGGGTGGATGCTTGATACACCATCAGCAGAAATCTATGCCAGGGAGTTAAAAGATGTATATGACATCATCGTTCCTTCGATTGACACACCAGTTCGATTATTATCAGGAGGAAATCTTCAAAGAGTGATCCTGGCAAGGGAAATTTCATCAGAACCTACTTTTTTGGTAGCCATGCAGCCAACCAGAGGTCTGGATGTTGGAGCGATAGAAGGTGTTCAAAAATTGTTATTGTTACAACGTGATGCAGGAGCTGCGATCCTATTAATATCCGAGGAATTGGAAGAGTTAATTTCACTTTCAGATAGGATTCTCGTAATTTATGAAGGTGAAATCATGGGGGAGGTATTTGATGGAAATATCGATGAAATTGGATTAATGATGACAGGAACCCGGCAAAATCAATTACTTAAATCTGGAGAAATCCATGAAATCTGATACCGTTGTATCCCGTAAATCTATCTTCCCCTTCCGGGTCAAATTCGAACAAAGAATATCGGATGTGCCAAAATGGTACCCGATTGCACTTTCTTTTGCTGCTGTTGTTGTTGCTTTGCTTATTGGTGCGATCGTACTTGCTGTGGGTGGGGGAAATCCATGGGCTACTTATGCTCATATAGCCAGAGCTTCCTTCGGTAGCGTAGGCGTCTTTTCCGATACATTAGTCAAAGCAACCCCTCTCATATTGGTTGGTTTAGCCTGCACAGTAGCTTTTAGAATGAAATTATGGAATATTGGAGCTGAAGGTCAATTCTTTGTTGGGGCATTTGGCGCTTCTGCCGTTGTTTTAATCCCTCTTTTGCCTGAGACAGCCCCTAATTGGCTATTTATCATCGCCATGATGTTGGCTGGTATGTTTTGTGGCGCAATTTTTGGACTAATTCCAGGATTATTAAAAGCAATATTCAACGTGAATGAAGTAATTTCAACATTAATGTTAAATTATATTGCTGTAGCCTGGAATAATTTTTTCATTTTCGCAATTTGGACAGAGGGTGGATTCCAAATGTCCAAAGTGTTCCCAAAAAATGCCTGGTTACCACGTCTAACTGACCTTGGAAGCGAATATCCATTTTTTCGGGGTTTAACAACTCACTTTGGTCTTATTATTGCGATTATAGCAGCAGTGATCCTTTGGTATATTCTGAATCGAAGCAAATGGGGATATGAAATCCGGTTGATTGGAGATAATCCAAAAGCTGCAAATTATGCTGGTATTCCGATTAAAAAACATATCGTTCTAGTGATGGTAGTATCTGGAGCACTAGCTGGATTGGCTGGAATGTCGGAGATCAGTGGAGTTGTCCATCGTTTGCAAGGGGCTATTTCTCCAGGTTATGGTTTTACAGGTATTATTGTTGCGTGGTTGGCAAAGCTTAACCCAATTGCCGTTATATTTGTCTCTATTTTATTTGGTGCGCTTATCTTAGCAGGTCGTGAAATTCAGCCATCTGGTGTTCCAAAAATGATCCAGGGTGTTATTTTGGTTTGTTTGATCGCAAGTGATTTCTTGATCCGATATCGAGTGAAAATAATCCGGAATTCAGAAGAGGAATAAGCGTGGATATAATCATAATTTTACAAGCTGGTGTTGCTTCTGGTACGGTTCTATTGTTTGCCACATTGGGTGGTATTTTTAATGAACGCAGTGGCGTCATGAACCTGGGTCTGGAAGGCATGATGTTGATAGGCGCCATGACTGCCTTTAGTACGACCGTAAAGACTGGAAATCCCTGGTTGGGGTTGATTCTTGCAATGATCGCTGGTGGATTACTAAGCCAGATTCATGCTTTTATTACCATCACTTTACAAGCAGACCAGGTTGTTAGTGGATTGGCTCTAACTTTCTTAGGCACTGGAATAAGTTTGGTATTGGGTGAAGGGTTAAGTAAGGCTGGTGTAATTTCTTTGTTACCAGTAATTACAATTCCGTTGTTGTCAGAAATCCCTTTTATTGGTCGCATTTTCTTTTATAACCAAAGTATTTTAGTTTTTCTGGGTTATGCAATGGTTCCGTTATGCTGGTGGTTTATCAATAAGACGCGCCCAGGATTGCACCTTCGAGCTGTTGGGGAATATCCTGCTGCCGCGGATGCTCTGGGAATCAACGTTTATCGGGTGCGTTATTTCTATGTTTTTATTGGTGGTTTATTTGCTGGACTGGCAGGTGCAACGATCAGCCTGGCTATTTCTCCGGGCTGGTTTAGTGAATTAACAACAGCTGGGCAAGGATGGATTGCGATAGGTCTGGTCATTTTTTCTCAATGGGATCCATTTAGGGCTATGTTCGGATCATACGTTTTTGGTGCATTGAGAAGACTCATTCTGGATATACAAGGTCCTGCAATATTGTTTGGAATGGCAAATCCTTTTTATTACAACCCGTATTATGGTTTCTTTTTACAAATGCTGCCTTATGCGTTTACAATCATTGTGCTTGTAATTGGCTCAAAAGAAGCAGTCAAGAAACGTCTTGGCACTCCAGCCGCTTTGGGCATACCTTATATTCGCGGCCAGCGAGGTGTTTAAACAGATATTTACAATTGACGAGTTGAATTAATGTAAGATTCCTTTTTTATGTAATTTTGTATAATCGCTACAATAGATTCAAAAAATGAAAAATAAAGGAGTTAGAATCTTTTGACATAATCCATTTTTGGATTTGTGAATAGAAACAAATTATTATGAGTAAATTTTTGGGTTATCGATGTTCCATCTGTAATGAAGAATTCCCATTTTCTAATGATTTATACACGTGTCCGAAAGACAATGGGAATTTGGATATCGTTTTGGATACCGCTACGATTCGACGAAAATACGAAATTTCAGATATTATTTCACGGCGTGAGGAATCCCTCTGGCGATATTTACCATTATTACCAATTAATGATCCTGGAGGAGAAGGTACGCCAATTAGAACGGTAGGTTTTACACCTTTATACACCCCGGTCATTATCAAAAATGCATTGGGATTAAGAGATTTTTGGATTAAAGATGAAGGTAGAAACCCGACTGGCTCTTTCAAAGATCGGGCAAGTGCAATTGTAATTGCACGAGCGATTGAGATAAATGCTGAAATTATTGTGACAGCTTCCACTGGCAATGCTGGGGCAGCTTTGGCGGGTTTATGTGCGGCAGTTGGAAGAAAAGCAGTAATTTTTGCACCAAAAACAGCACCCCCTGCAAAAATTGCTCAATTGTTGGTATATGGTGCACAAGTTATACTCGTGGACGGAAATTATGACTCAGCTTTTGATTTGACAATTGCTGCTTCTAAAGAATTTGGTTGGTATTGTCGAAACACTGGATATAACCCTTTTACAGCTGAAGGAAAGAAAACTGCTGCATTTGAAATTTGGGAGCAGGTGATTCAGGGAGAAAGTGTAAACCAAAAACCGATATCAGTCTTTGTTAGTGTTGGAGACGGAAATATTATTAGCGGAATCCATAAAGGGTTCAAGGATCTTCAAGCACTTGGTTGGCTTGAACATATGCCTCGGATTTTTGGGGTTCAATCTGACGGATCTGCAGCAATTGCAAATGCTTTCATGAATTCAACTGAAGAAATTGTACCGGTAATTGCCAATACGATTGCAGATAGTATTTCGGTTGACTTGCCCAGGGATGGTTTAAGAGGTCTTCGGGCTGCTGTTCAAACGAATGGTGCTTACATCACTGTTAATGATCAAATGATTTTAAATTCTATCGCTACTCTTGGAAAAGTTGGTATTTTTACAGAGCCAGCTGGTGCAACAGCATATGCCGGACTAGTAACAGCAATAGATAAGGGATTAATCAACGCATCTGATCCTGTAGTTGTTATCAATACTGGTAACGGATTAAAGGATGTGCGGGCAGCCATGATGGCGGTAAAGGAAGCTCCAGTCATAGAGCCAACCCTTAAAT
>PHBS01000127.1:11395-12807 GCA_002841995.1 Chloroflexi bacterium HGW-Chloroflexi-8 | reverse complement strand
AAGTAATAGTCCTAAAAGTGCTCCTGAAATGACTGCTAAAAGCAGCCCTAACCAGGGACTGCCCAATTGGAAGGAACCATAATAGGCAAAGAATGCCCCACACAACATCATTCCTTCCAACCCAAAATTATAAATGCCTGCTTTTTGGGATATTAATCCACCTAAACCGGTAAATAGAAGTGGGGTAGAAATTCGAATCGACATGGCTAACCATGTGACCACTGTTCCCATCAAAAAGCTTTCCATTAGGCTCTACCTCCTACAACTGTTTCGGTTAATTTGCTTGTCAAGTAGCCGCTTGCGATTACGAAAATGATAATTAACCCCTGAATAACGGATAGCAGTGGGAATGGAACACCAGCTCCACGCTGCATTGCTCCGGTACCAACTCGAATCACAGCGAATAAGAATGTGGCCAGAACAATACCAACCGGATTATAGCGCCCCATGACAGCAATTCCGATTCCATCAAAACCATAACCGGGTGAAAAGCCCGAAACCATCCGGAATTGAGCACCCATTAATTCCACCGCACCCCCAATACCGGCCAAACCGCCAGTTGTGATGAGTGCAACCAATGTAACACCAATTATATTGATTCCGGCATAAGAAGCAGCTTTCAAATTCGCTCCCACGGTTCGCATTTGATAGCCAATAGGAGTACGGTACAGGAGATAGAAAACCGCAATCGTTACGATCAAAGCAATGACAAAACCCAGGTGAAGCGGGGTTTTGGATAAGATGATTGGTAATTTTGCGCTTGGTAAAACAGACTTCGACTGATAAATAAACAGTTCAGGGTCTTTCAACGGACCATGAATCAGGAATTCGACCAAAAAAATCGCGACATAATTGAGCATCATGGTATTGATCAATTCATTTGATCCAAGATAGACTTTTAATACACCAGCAATACCTGCCCAAATCGCACCAAAAATAAAACCGGCTAAAAGACAAAGAAATACGTGTAAAATAGCTGGAATTCCATCTAAATATGCTCCAACCAATAAAGCGCCAATTGCACCAATATAGATCTGCCCTTCAGCACCCACATTAAAGAAACCAGATTTATGAGCAACAGCAAAACTCAAACTTGCAAATAAGAGAGGCACAAAACGGGTCAACGTTTCGCCAAACCCGAACCGATTACCAAAAGAACCTTTAATGAGGTAACCGTAGGCTTCCCAGGGATTTACTCCCGCCAGAGCAATTAAGATGGCTCCTATTAAGAGAGCCAAAAGAATTGCCAAAACCGAGATCATAATGGAAATAAGCCCCATGTTTTTTTTGGCAAACTGCATTGTTTTTGATTTAAATGGTTGTAATGATTGGGGTGTGATTGAGATTTCACTCATAGATTTTTGCTTCTCTTTGAAAATGTCTCTCCCTGAAGCAAAATTGCTTCAGGGAGA
>PHBS01000127.1:0-11350 GCA_002841995.1 Chloroflexi bacterium HGW-Chloroflexi-8 | reverse complement strand
CCTGTCGAACCGCTTCCAATTTATCTTTGACATCCTGTGGAACCTTGCTATCAAGACCATGGAAGGGAGCCAGACCTTCAATTCCTGCTGCGACACCCATAGGATAGTATTTACCCCATTCAAGGGATTTATCCATATAACCATCGATGATGATCTTGATATAAGATCCTGGAGAAAGAACAGCACTGGTCAAGACAGTATCTGGAGCTTTGCTGTTAAGGTCAACAGAAGAACCAATGGCATACACACCAGCTTCCTGAGCTGCTTCGATCGCACCTACATTACCCGCGCCACAATTGGTGTAAATGATATCTGCGCCATCTTCAATCAACGCTTTGGCCATCTCTTTGCCTTTTACAACATCGTCAAAACTACCTGTGAAGACATGTTTTACTTCCACGTTGGGATTCTGAATTGTTGCAGCGCCTCTAAAACTATTGACCATACGTTTCGCAATTGGAGATTCTGAGACTGTGATAATTCCAAGTTTATTTGTCTTGGTCATCAAACCTGCCAATGCACCGGCAAGATAAGTTGCTTCCCAGTTGGTTGCATCTACAGCTACGACATTGGGATGGTCAGCCCGGAAACCGCCGGAAATTGCAAATGTGACATCCGGAAATTCAGCTGCGACTTCGTTGACAGCATCTGTGAAATAAAGTTGGTGCGCGATGATCAGATCATATCCTTCTGAAGCATAATTACGGAGGACATCTTTGACAGCAGCATCGGTGACACTTTCCTGGAAACTTACATCCAAATTGTATTTATCCTTCATTTCCATTAATGCACCATGAGCAGCCTGGGCGTAGCCTTCATCTTTAATGGTAGTTGAAAAGACAACACCAACACGAACCTGTTTTTCGGGTTCGACCGGAGCTGCTGTTGGTTCTGCTGGGGCTGGTGTGCAAGCTGAAATAATGCCGACCAACAATGCAATAAGCAATAAAATACTGATTTTCTTCATCGTTTCTCCTCTGTTAATTCTCTTGGGTAATCTTAAATGTTTTAAAGATTGATATATTCATTAAAAATGAAATTCCACCTCCTTTCAAGGATGTACATTTTGTTTTTTCGATCCGGCCATCATTAATCCGATTTCTTCCACACTGGTGTAATAATCCGCCTGACCCACAATTTCGCCTTCATACATCACTAGAATACGGTCAGACAATTTTCTGACTTCTTCCAGATCTGTTGAGATTAAAAGAATGGTGACGCCTTTAGCGCGTGCTTCCATAAGCTTGTGATGGACATATTCAATCGCACCCACATCCAAACCCCAGGTTGGCTGCATGACCATTAGGAATTGAGTGTTTTTTGAAAATTCCCGCCCAATAATTACTTTTTGTTGGTTCCCACCTGAAAGATTCTTGACTGGCACATTGATGCCTGGTGTGCGAACGTCATATTCTTTTACTAAATCATTTGCAAATTTATTAATAACATTTTTTTGCAGAGAAAACCATTTGGTGAATGGTTTTTGGTAATGTGTCTCCAAAATTGTGTTTTCTGCTACAGAGAAATCCATGACCAGTCCCTGATGACGGCGATCAGAAGGGATATAGGATAATCCCATTTCGATTAGCTGACGTGTCGTTGAATTGGTAACATCTTTATCCAGTAAATGAATATGACCAGAGGTGGGTTTGCGTAAACCGCAGATAATTTCAGCCAATTCTTTTTGCCCGTTTTCATCCACACCGGCGATACCGACGATTTCACCCTGGCAGACTTTAAAGGAGACATTCTTTACAAGATGGCGTTCACGGTTATGGTGGTCTACTAATGAAATATTCTCGGCAAACAACACTTCTTTCCCACAATTACTGGGTTCTTTCTTGTAATCTGCAACAACGTCCCTCCCGACCATTAATTTTGATAATTCCTGAGGAGTTGTTTCGGTTTTATTAACGGTTGATATTAGTTTCCCGTCACGAAGGACGGAAATACGGTCACTGATTTGCATGACTTCATTCAACTTATGAGAGATGAAAATGATGGTTGTCCCCTTTTTATTCAGGTCATCCAGCATCTTGAAAAGTTCCTGACTCTCCTGTGGGGTAAGCACCGAAGTTGGTTCGTCGAGAATTAATAGTTTTGCTCCTTTGTACAAAGCTTTTAAAATCTCGATTTTTTGTTGCATACCAACACTAATTTCTTCCACCAGTAAGTCCAAATCAACTGTGATTCCAAATTTTTCAGCGACTTTTAGAATTTCTTTACGAAAATATTCTTTTTCAAGATTCGGTGGTTTTGGAGAAGCCTGCCCCAAAATGAGGTTTTCTAAAACTGTAAAATTTGGAATTAACATAAAGTGTTGGTGGATCATACCGATGCCATGCAAAATGGCATTCTTAGGATTGTTATGCTCATAGAGTTTGCCATCCAGATAAATATCCCCACTATCCTGGTGGTACAAACCATACAATATATTCATGAGGGTCGATTTTCCAGCACCGTTTTCTCCGAGGAGTGCATGGATTTGGCCCCGATAGATTTCGAGATCGACGTTATCCAGCGCGACAATTCCTGGGAATGTTTTTCTAATACTCTTAAAAGATAAATAGTTCGCTTCCGGCATATTGGGTTGACTCCATCGTTTTTATAATGTGCCTAAATATGAAGATGCGATCGTAAAAAGTCCTCATTTGCATCAGAATTCATATCATGTACTAACCACGAAGTAATTTTCTTCCGGGTGATGCAGGTGTTGATTTATTAAGGATATTATTTTTTAATAGTGTACTGGTTTTATGGTCAATTGTGATAATTCGTAAAGAATAATGCACAATTTAAGTGACGCTTTACATATTATGGCAGATCCAGGGGTTAATGTCAATTATAGGTTGTCATGAATTTAGTGGGATTACACTTATTGTTAAAGTCGTAGAAGAACTTTATTTATTGGATTCCATCACGGATTGTACCATGTGTACTAATTTCAGATATTTTGTGAAATTCATACCCCTGATCCAACAATGTTGGAACAACAATATCCAAAGTTTGTGTTAACCATTCCACCTTGTCATGGCAGGCGATGATTGCACCAGGAAAGGCTTGATCCAGAATCCTCCTGGAAACTGAAACGGCATCCGGACCTTCCCAATCTTTCACAGAATAACTCCAGAGAATAATATCAAAACCTTTCGCAAGAAAAGTATCTTCAACTTGCGGAGTCAATATCCCGGCAGGGGGACGAAGCAGGTTTGGGTAAAAACCAAGTTTTTGAAAAATGATCTCCTGTGTCATTTCCACTTCTCTTATGCATTCCTGAATGGAAATTTTATCAAACTCAGGATGGTGGTAAGAGTGATTACCGACATCATGTCCGGCTGCCAAAACCCGCCGGGCACATTCCGCTTCTTTTTCTAAGCGATGACCTTCCATAAAAAATGACGCATGTATATTAAAGGAAGAAAGCTTTGATAAAAGCCGGTCTGTCGCTGGCGGATTGGGGGAGCCATCAAAGGTGAGGAAAAAAGGTTTAGGAGGCATTGGCATTCTATCCTTGAAACAAATATTACATAATCAAAACTATTCCTTATCATACAATTTTTTTACAATTAAAAATTTATTTATTCAAAATTATCCAGGTAAAATCTGGGTTTTTTGAAAAATTATCAGATATACGAATTCAAAATCCTAACCAATAATCCCACATCCTTTTATCAATGAACAAAACAATCTTTTTCGATCCGCAATATTTGTTCAGCTTGATTTATTGAATTACGTGATCTATGGTATCATACTGCCAAACGAAAACTTTACACTGGTGATACAAATGAAAAATTTACACATCATAAAAATTGTTGTCTTTTTCTTGATTATAAGCAATTTAATTATTGCATGCACATCCGCACCGCCAAGTGTTGTCCCAACCCTCGATCAGGCAGTCATTGTGGCTGCAGCTGTGGAAACGATCAGTGCCCAAATGACCGACACTGCAATTCGAAATCCCTCACCTACTCCTTTACCAACTCAGACTCCTATACCCCCTACTGCAACACCGCTACCACCGACCGAAACGCCTGCAAACACCCAGGAACCCACTTTAGCTCCGACCCAAGCCGCTGCATTATCAGCAAAATTGCGATATGTAACCACATTTCCGGAGGACAAACGAATCTATATTCCCAATGAAGAATATGGACTGGCATTAGGTTTCGAGAATACGGGCACTATTATCTGGGAAGCCGGATCCTATGTTAAGTTAATGAGTTTTAAAGGTGAAGTCACCGTGCAAACGCAGTTGAGTGTTGATAAGGCTGTCGCGCCAGGCGAAAGAGTGGAATTCGCTTTATGGGCTTTTGGTTCCGAGACGCTCGGGGATCATTCTTTTGTCTACCAGCTATTTACATCCCAGGGATTAGCAATCCCCGGTGGGTATGCAACTTATGCTTATAAGTCGGAATAAATTACGTAATATAAATTAGAGCCATCAAACCACCAAACAATAATTCCATCACATGGGAATTATTTATTCGTTGGCTACGATTATTTGAATGAATGTCCGGTCATTCTGGTTGCCCATTACGTAGACCATGGCAGTACGTGTATCCTTTGAATATGCATACATGACTGCATTCTGTGCTGTCATTTGTGATGTGCTAACCACTTCCCAATTATCGTTTTTCATTTTATCCACAAAAAAAGTCTCCACAATTGAGGCATCTTCAAAAGTTGAATAAGAAAACATCAGGGTCCCTTCCTGTGTTGTGGTCGTGACATCGCCGTTATTGGGGGTGAAAACCGGTATGTCGGCTGGCATATTTTCAATCGTTGTGACTGATGCGAGGGTTTTGGTCGGTAGAGGCTCTGATGTGGAAGTCGGTTCTGGTTGGTTTTGTGACTGAGTTTGCGTTTGTGGCTGTGATTGTGGAGTGGTTTGTGATGACTGTCCAACATTTGGAGTAGTTAGAGTGATTTGTACCTGAGCGACATTATTGACTGTGATGGTTGGCTTTTTTAGTTTTAGAGGATCAGCTTTCAAGAATCCAAATACTAGAATAATCGAAATACAAGCAACAATCAGAATAACACCACCCCCTATCATCCAGGGCAGGAGTTTTCGGTTTGGTTTTTGTTCCGATCCTATTTGCTGCGGTATTTGTGATCCCGAAAATGGGGTTGCTCCAATTGTTGTGGGTCTTGCAGAAACTTGTGTTACTGCATTCTGATCCGGAACGACGGGTGGAAGAATAAAATTAACCGTTTTGCCTTGAAGGACAGCATTCATGGCACGAATAAAATCCTGCATTGTCTGGAAGCGAACGGTTGGATCCTTTGCCAGGGCTTTGAAAATAATTGCTTCGACATCATCTGGAAGATCCGGGACGAATATTCTGGGTCGAGGTAAAGGATCCTGAACCTGTTTTAATAGAATGGCTGCCGGGGTATCCGCCTGATAAGGTGTGCAGCCGGTGATCAGTTCATACAAGACAATACCAAGGGCATAAATATCGGTGCGTTCATCTGCAATCCCGTTCCATTGTTCTGGCGCCATATAAGCGGGTGTACCAATGCCTAACCCGGTACCAGTCAGTTGGATTTGTTCTTCAGCATCCAAAATTTTTGCGATGCCAAAATCGGAAAGGATTGGTTCGCCAGACTCTCCGAAGAGAATATTTGCAGGTTTAATATCCCGGTGGATGATTTTTCTTTTGTGGGCATAGCTCAGGGCATCTGCAACCGGAAGAATAATTCCGATGGCTTTATCATAGGGCATACGGGTGCGAGTATATTGTTTGAGTGTGCCATGAGCAACATAAGGCATCACCAGGTAAGGCATACCATTTTCTTCCCCAAAATCCAATACTTTTAGGATATAAGGGTGATCCATTTTTGCCAGTGCTCTGGCTTCTCGCTGGAATCGGATCAGAAAATTCGGATCTACTTCGCCGGAGGTACGGATGATTTTAATCGCCACATATCGCTCCAGAGAGGGATCATAGGCTTTATAAACCGTCGCCATCCCACCCTCACCCAATGGCTCAATAATTTGATATTTTCCCAGAGATTTACCAATCATTTTATCCAAGTTTATGCCCCTCAAAATAAACAACGAATTTCCTTAAATTATAGTAAGTTTCCAGGTAATGTACAATTAAAAAAGTGTGAGACGGTTCTGTTCCAACTCACACTCTATTAATGCAGATTTGATCCAAAAATCCAATCCAACTAAAATCTACTCATTATTGCATATCGTAATGGTATTGCTCTAGTACCTGAATCGGGAATTCAAATCGGACTGTCTTTTCCGGATCCACAACCTGGCAGAACTTCAGCTCCCCAACCAAACTCATGAGCATGCCGGCATCGTTGACAGAAAGGCCAACCTGCTTTGTGAGAAATTCTGCCATGGCGTGAATCGCACCGCTGGCAGCCGCATCCAAAGTGGGGGAAGAGAAAATTGTGGCAACAACATTTTCATTGCGCAAGAAAGGTGTCGGCAAGCCTTTTAATTCCGGGATAACCCGGGCAGAAAAACTAAATTGACCTGGCGTTTCAGCACCGCAAACCACAATTTCACCATCACCCATGGCAGCATGAAAATCTCCGGCTCCAAACAAAGCTCCTTCCACCCCTACCGTAAAGTACAGTGATGCCCCTTGGGTAACTAATGTGCAATCCATATTGCCGCCATGAGGACCCGGCGTCCCGTTAGGAACAGCCCCGGCAGCAGGTGCTACACCAATGACACCAATCATCGGTTTCTGAGAAACACGAATTTTGTCTTTAAAAACAACCTCATTTCCTTCACGCTTGAGAACTGTTGTTTCCATATCCGAAATCATATCGCCAAGCGCGCCTTCACCTGGTAACGTCACCATAATGGATTGATCTCCAATCTCCATTGAGAGCAGATCAACGCGTAAAACATCACCAGGCTTGGCTCCATCGATAAAGACAGGACCAGTCGCCGGATTAACATGATCCCAATCCAGTTTATCGAGTAAATCCGCCGAGGATTTTAACTGTCCTTCAAAACAATCGTGTGTTTCCAGTGTGACAACCTGACCTTGTTGAATACGAGCCACCGGTTTGAGTTCTGGACTAAAAGCAAAGAACACATTCGTTCTTGGTATCGTGAGATCTGACATAAATACTCCTTATAAATAATCTGCTTCTAAACAACAATAACGAACAATTTTTTTCATCCAATAAGTTTGAGAATAGCTTGTTCCGTAAAATTACCAACACCAAAATAATTCATCAACATACCACCAATAATTATTGTTAACATCACGGACATAAATAAATAATCATTTCGCTTAAACTTGAATTCACGCCTGAAAGTCCGCTTTGAAATATTATAGTCAAATCCCCTGGAAAGGATTGCAACTGAAATATCCTGCGAACGTTCCATGGTCGCCAGGAAAATTGGGATTAACAAGGCAGTTAAGACCTTTACACGCTGAAAAACATTCTTAGGTGCAACATCATAACCACGCGCTTTCTGGGCGTCTGTGATTTTTTGTGTTTGCTTGGTCAGAATACCAACGGTTGAAAATCCCAACATGAGGGCTACACCCATCTCTGGCGGAAGGCCGCGACCCACAATTTTTTGGATTAGAAACGCAACGATCAGGCTCCCTACGACAATGATCAAATTTTGGGAAATCGGTGAAAGTGAGGAAAGAAATTTTATGGAGTTGGAACCATTTGCCAGGGATGGCAACGCTGAAATAAATATGACCAACCCAATTGCAGCTGTCACAAGCAATTCTCCCCTGGAGAATTTTCGTTCTCCCCGTTCAGTGATTGTAAGGGCTAACTCGACGGGAGGAGTTGAATAGAGCATCAAATGGACGGACAACACAACACTAAAGAAGCGGAAAAAGACAGCCATCCCTCGAACCAGACCTTGAACCGTAACCGGGATATGTTCTGTGAAGGGGATTAAATAGAATAGAAAATGCGAATCTTTTGGGGTGAAAAAAAGAATTTGAAACAATGAAAAAGTCAGGAAAACCATTACCAGGACTTTTAAATTCTGGTTAAGTAATTGGCGATCAACAGCCTGAGTACCCAACCAATAAAGGCTCAGGAAAATAATTGCCATCAAAATTGGGTCAACAATGACCACAGCAGCGACTGTGAATCCAACGAACATAAGCAGCTTTGTGCGGGCATCCAACCTGTGCAGCTGCGAAGTCCCTTTTTGATATTCAATTGCCATTGTATCCCTCCACGATTTGAGTAAGATATTTGGATAAATCTTCGTATGAGACTGTGTTGGGCGGTACGCCAAAATCTTTTAATAACGTTGCCAATTTGGTAGTTTCCGGCAAATCCAGTGAATTTGCCTGCATTAAGCTTGCGTTAGTCAACAATTCGGGAATCGGACCATCGAATGAGACCTTACCATTTTGGAGAACCACAGCCCGTTGCGCAAACATGGCCGCATAATCAATGCGATGTGTGATCAGCAGTATGGTTGTTCCCCGATCGTTTAGATGTTTGATAATTCCAAAAATATCATCAATCATTTCCGGGTCCTGTCCGGTTGTCGGTTCATCAATGACCAATATGCGAGGCTTTAGAGTTAACACCGATGCCAGGGCCAGGCGTTGTTTTTGTCCTTTGCCCAGATCAAAGACTTCGGCATCGATATAATCCTTAAGGTCAACAATTTCAAGCGATTCATTGATTCGGGTTTCATATTCTGCCGGATCAATGTTGTGTGCTTTAAGTCCAAAGGTCATTTCATCGCGGACATTGAAAGAAACAATTTGATGGTTAGGATTTTGAAAACAAAAACCAACATGCTGGGCGAGCAAATGCGTAGGTGTGGTGGAAATATCCATCCCCAGAACACGAACCTGACCGTGAGAAGGGTGATGAAGACCAATTACATGACGAACTAGCGTGGTTTTGCCAGAGCCATTCCTGCCGAGGATGGCAACCAGTTCCCCGGCATGAATGGTCAAGTTGATGTTATGGAGGGCTTCCTGATTGGAGGTATACGAGAAGCTAACATCCGAAAATTCTATGATAGGATCTGATGAAACCAGACTAGATTTGTGCTTTCCGTTCGAATGAAGATGATTCAGCTGATATTTCTGTTGTAAATTTTGAAAAAATGATTGCGGAAGATATGATTCGAGCGGTAATTCAAACTTTTCTGCCAAACGAAGCAGATCGGGGCGCTTGAAAACATGGGGTATATCGCCACCCGCCAGAACATCCTTTGTTAATCCATCTCTGACAATTTGGCCTTGGTTCATGACAATCACACGATCGACTACTGGTAATGTTTCTTCCAGAGCGTGTTCTACGATCACCAATGTTTTACCACGCTGTTTTGCTACCTGTATAACCAGCTTAAGAATATAAGCCCTTCCTGCCGGATCGAGATTTGCTAATGGCTCGTCCATGACATAGATCTCTGGTTGCATGGCATAGGTTGCTGCAATAACGCAGGCTTGCTGTTCACCACCAGAAAGGTTTTGCGGTTCCCGTTCCTCATAACCCGTTAATCGCGTGGCTTGCAGCGCCTCTTCAATACGATTGTTGATTTCCTCTCTGGGAATACCCAGGTTTTCGGGTCCGAATGCGACCTCGTCTGTCACTGAATTGGTGACCAATTGTGATTCGGGATCCTGAAATACCATCCCAACCAGCGAAGCCAATCCACCAACCCTGGCTTTCTTCGTATTATGCGGTCCCACAAAAATATCACCTTGAAGATTACCATCGTGAAAATGCGGAACCAGGCCGTTAATGCAGGAACAAAGGGTTGTTTTACCACTTCCTGCGGGACCGGTGATGAGAACTATCTCACCTGGCTCAATCGTCAGGTTTACATGCTTGAGGGCGAGTGTATCGCTACCAGCGTAAGAAAAAGAAACGTCATTAAACTTGATTTCGTAAGACATAGTTCGCTTTCATGATCAAGGATTTTCCATACCCCAAAAAACATTTTGAGGTATGGAATTTCTAAAAGAGAATTGAATGAAAAATTACCAGAGCGGTCTGCGGAATCGTTCGGGCAATGCTGCCATGATAATCGTTGTGACAGTCGTGGTCAGAACCATCTCAGGTACAGCACCTGCTTCTACAGTACCCAGAAATGCCAGGAAACTTCCATATTCCGGATCCGGATAGAAAAGCATTAACCCGGCTGCAAATAAGGGTACAACGAAGACTGTATAATAAAGGACCACTTGAAGCGCCCAGGCGACCAGACTGACAGGTTTTTTGGATCGTAGCCGCCAACTAAAATTTTTATAAGCAAAGCCATTAAAAACACCACCCACCACATGCGCAAGTAAACTGGCCAATGGAATGCCAGGCTCTGCAATACCTGCCAATAATCCAATCACGACGCCGCCCACAGGGCCAGTAAGTGAAGCACCAATTGTTGTGAAAATTTCGCGCGGGTCGGTAACGATTGGGGTACCAGGAATCGGGATGGTCACACCTGCCAACACTAATGCTAATGCGGCCCCACCAAATGCTGCTGCCACCCCAACCTGGCGTGCATTTAAAACAGGTTTCTTTTGGCTTTCAACTAAATTATCAACTAACGAATTCTCTGACATGGTAATTCTCCTATGATTAAAAATTTTAAAATGAAGCACGACATTATTTCTTAACAATTCTTCTTCTCATTTCAAAAATATTATTTTCCGATAACTCCTCCTTGAGTAAAAAATAAAAAAACCACCCTGGCGTTGGGTGGCTTAAGAAATTTCAAAGTCTAAATCTTTTTCAGGTCATTTACCTGCTTTTGCCAACCAATGCAATTTTGCCTCCTCCCCAAAGAATGGAGAGAAGAATAATAATTGCAATAAGAATGGCAAGAGAAATTATGCTGATCATTGGAATTGTTTGGGGATTTCCTACGTAAATTTTTTCCAATTATACGGGTAATATATTATCTGTCAAGAGAATTGATCGAAAGAGAATTGGTAGATTAAAGAATTTCTCGAAATTTGACAGAAGTTTTCGTTAATAGCAGCTTATTTAATTGACGCTCTGACCTCATCTTGAATATAATCATCTTCAGTAGAGAAAGGGTTACGCGGATATGATTCCCATTAAAGATCAAATTACAACCAGACGTTTTCCGGTTATGAATTATTTACTCATTGGCGCAAATATTTTTGTGTTTGTACTTGAATGGCTGGCCGGGTCAAATCAGGAAGCAATAATCTATCAATTTGCATTGATACCCGCAAATCTTACCAGCTCTTTAAGCCTGGGAAACATCGGTGATATTTTTACCAGCATGTTTATGCACGCCGGGTTGGCTCATATCGGCGGGAATATGCTCTACTTATGGATTTTTGGTGATAATGTCGAAGACAGCATGGGTTCCGGAAAATATTTATTTTTCTATTTA
>PHBS01000249.1 GCA_002841995.1 Chloroflexi bacterium HGW-Chloroflexi-8 | reverse complement strand
AAGTGAGTTTACAGAAATGAAAAAACTTGTTCAAAAAGCTCTCTTTGGTGTTTCAAAACCCGTGGTGAAAACATATACTAACACCATGCTAAAAATGGATGTGCATCACAAATGCAATTTTCCAGCTGGCGCGAAAATTATTGCCCCGAACCATCCCAGCACTGGCGACCCCTTTTTCGTTGCCTCCATGCTGGGGCACCAATCGTTTATTATGATCAACGATGTGCTTTTTAATGTTCCCATCCTTGGCGAGTATCTGCGCCGCTCGGGCCACATTTCAGTCAAACCCAGCCACGGACAGGAAGCCATTGATGAGGCTCTTGAACATCTCAAATCCGGACATACGGTCATGATCTTCCCGGAAGGTTTGATCAGCCCATTAGCCGGTGGTTTTCACAAGGCACGCACAGGTGTGGCACGTCTCGCTCTGGCCAGCGGCGCACCGGTCTTTCCGGTTGGCATCCATTTGATGAAAGACAAATTGCATACCTTGAAATCTGTCGTCAGCGGCAAAGAAGAGATCAGCCACTGGTATTTACGGGGACCCTACAACATCACTGTTGGCAAACCATTGCGCTTTAGCGGTGATGTAGAAGACCGCGACCTGGTCAAAGCCACTGCAAATCAGGTCATGCTCAAAATCATGCGCCTGGCATTTGAAAGTGAGCAGCGCTGGAATCGCAATCAACGCAGCCTACCCGGTGCCCTTGAAACGATATAACCAATTGTTGCCATACAATATCAAAACGCCTCACAAGAGGCGTTTTTGTTTATTAACTAATATTTACAAATCAACCTGACGTATAATCAACTTGTTGCAATTTTCATCCAATTCAAACTTCATGGAGATTAAGCCCTATGGAACAAAAAATGCTCAAAGGTCCCGGAAAACTTTTGGATGCGCAAGGAAACTTAACCCAGGCTGGCTGGGCTCCGCAACAGGTGCTGGATTGCAATCTTGAAAATAGTCATTTCTACAAATTAAAATTCTTGCAAGGCATGCGCACCAAAGTTTGGGATTATTATGCAGTCACAACGCCCACCCATTTCTTTTCATTCACGATAAGTGATATTGGATATCTTGGCATGGTGTTCGCTTATGTGATTGAATTTGCCACCGGCAAATATGAAGAACAAACCCTGACAATTCCGTTCGCAGCAGGGGTAAGCATTCCGCGTAACAGCACAGAAGGTGAAAGTGTTTATGTTGGCGGAGGCAAGACCCTGCGTTTTAAAGTCGAAGGTGAAAAACGCACCCTATTCGTCCGCTGGCCGGGGTTTGGCAAAACTACGCTTAATGCGGAATTGGAATTCACTGTTCCTGCAAACCACGAATCAATGGTGGTTGTCATACCCATTAAAGACAAACGCTTCTATTACAATCGCAAG
>PHBS01000126.1 GCA_002841995.1 Chloroflexi bacterium HGW-Chloroflexi-8 | reverse complement strand
CTCTTCCTGTAGGACCAACCGCAAAAGCCAATGCTGTTGTCATAGCACCAGACCCGGTTCCCGCCTCCATTACATGTTGGCCAGGACCGATACTCATATTAATCAAAAGAAAACCAATATCCTTTGGATATAAAATTTGTGTTGATCTTTTAAGATCTAACAAAACTTCTGCAATGGATGGTATTACCAAAAAAAATGGAGCCCCATTGTGACTAAAAATCTTGCTGCCGTAAGGAAGTCCGATCAAATCATTGTGCCGAATTATCCCCCGGTGTGTGTGTAATTCTTTATCAGCCAACAAAGTGACTATAAAACTTTTGTGACGTAACCCGACAAGTTGTATTAAATCGCCCTCTTTAGCAACAATTCCACTTAGATCCCACATACAAATTCTCCAGCTAACCAATATTTTCTAAATTTATCTTACTCAGCCAAACTGATACAAATGAAATAATCAACGAAAAAATTGTTCCGAAACCTAATTGAACCCACCCTACCAATAAAAAAGTTGAGTTCACTTGATTTCCAATCCATTGTCCAATACCAAATCCGATCAATGCAAAGAAAATTAAAAAAAGCATCCTAAAAATACTACCACCTTTCCATAAATGGAAGCCCAGCCCAACAGCGATAGAAACAAAAATAATCAGTAGCAACCCTGGTAGAAAATTCATAAGCCCTCACGAATAAATCATTAAATCTATTTCAAAATTATATTCTACATTCGCTGCGAAACGAAATACAATAATTCATTACCTTTCTGGCTTATTGTTATAATAGGAGCGATTTGCAAATATAATCATATATTTGGAGTGTTATGAAAACGAAAATTAAATTCGGGACTGATGGTTGGCGTGCAGTTATTGCAGAAGATTACACATTTGAAAATGTTCGAAGATGTGCCCAAGGTTTTGCAAACTATTTATTAGAAAATGGATTATCAAATCAATGGGTTGTTGTTGGTTACGATCGTAGATTTCAATCTGAAAATTTTGCAAAAGCTGCCGCAGAGGTAATCATCGGGAATAATTTGAAAGTATTCCTGACTGAGTCAGCAACACCAACACCCGTTATTTCTTATTTGGTAACAATTAAGAAAGCAGTTGCAGCAATCAATATCACAGCATCACATAACCCGGCAACAGATAATGGTTTCAAAGTCCGCGACCACAATGGGGGGGCAATTTCACCAGAAGGCTTACAAAGAATCGAAGCGCTTATTCCAGAATCAACAGAAGCCATTCATAAAAAAGATTTTCTGGATGGAGTTACTGACAAATCAATCATAATCACCAATCCCAAAAAGGAGTATTTTGAACACCTTCGTAAATTAGTTGACATTGATTCAATAAAAAATGCCGGTTTAAAAGTTGTTGTCGATCCAATGTGGGGAAATGGAGCAGGATGGTTTGCCGAAATCTTATCTGGTGGAAAAACAACGATCCATGAAATTCATTCAGAGCGAAATCCAATTTTTCCGGATATGAAACGTCCGGAACCAATACCACCAAACATTAATTCCGGTCTTGAAGAAATTATTCGTCAACAAGCGGATGTGTTAATCATTACAGATGGTGATGCGGACCGTGTCGGAATTGGAGATGAAAACGGTATTTTTATCAACCAACTTCAAGTATTTGCTCTTCTCGCTTACTATTTCCTGGAAATTCGAAGAGAAAAAGGGCCGATTGTAAAAACTCTGTCTACCACCAGTATGCTGAATAAATTGGGACTTATTTATGATGTTCCAGTTTATGAAACTGGTGTTGGTTTTAAATATGTCGCTCCAAAAATGATAGAAACAAATGCATTAATTGGTGGAGAGGAATCTGGAGGTTATGCTTTTCGTGGAAATGTTCCAGAACGTGATGGGATTTTAGCTGGACTTTATTTCCTGGATTTTATGGTCAAAACTGGAAAAAAACCATCTGAATTATTGACACAGATGTTTGAAGTTGTTGGTAATCATTATTATGACAGAATTGATACTCAGTTTTCTGGTAATTCAGATCAAAAAAAAGAACAAATATTATCGTCAAATCCAAAATATATTGCGGGTCTTAAAGTTCTGGGGCTGAATTCGTCAGATGGATTTAAATTTAGTCTTGAGGATGGAGGGTGGTTATTAATCCGATTCTCCGGGACAGAACCAATTATTCGGGTTTATTGTGAAACAACTATAAAAGAAAAGGTAAATCAAATATTACAAGATGGACTTTCAATTGCAGGTATTAATTAATATGCAATTGATCGATACTCACTGTCATCTTTACATGGAACAATTTGATTTGGATGTGGATGAAGTAATTACTAATGCTACTTCCAAAAATATAAGCAAAATTGTTGTACCAGGTGTTGATATTATCTCTAGCCAAAGGGCAATCACGTTGGCAGAAAAATATTCTAATGTTTTTGCTGCAGTAGGTATTCATCCTAATGAAGGAAATAAGTGGGAGAAATGTACATTTACTGAAATCTCCGAATTGGCAAACCACCCCAAAGTCGTTGCGATTGGAGAGATTGGATTAGATTTTCATTGGGACGATTGTCCCAAAAATTTACAACAGGAGATTTTTGAAAAGCAATTGGATCTTGCAAAGATCAAATGCCTTCCAGTAATCATCCACAGCCGAAATTCTTTAAATAATGTTATTATAACAATCCAAAATTGGAAATCAGGATCGCAATTTAATAGGACAAAAGAATTGTCTGGTATATTACATTCTTTTGAGGGAGATTTAGAATCTGCTCAAGTCGCTACAGATCTTGGTTTCTTAATCGGTATTGGTGGACCTGTAACATATAAAAATTCCATCGATAAACAAAATATTGCAGAAAAACTTGATCTAAATTGGATAGTACTGGAAACTGATGCACCTTTTCTCTCACCACATCCGTTTAGAGGTAAACGAAATAAGCCGGAATACATAAATTTAATAGCCGAAAAAATTGCCCAAATTCGTAAAACACAGATAAAATTGATATCACAAGCAACCACAAAAAACGCAGACAAATTGTTTGCATGGGAGCCTTGATTGGAAAACAAGTTATATTTTCAAAGTCTAGTAAGTAATGAAATAGAAGCCGTTGAATCACGAATGCGAGAGCAAGCCAAGTATCACCACGATGATCTTCAAGCTGCTTTAGATATTTTGATAGATTCCGGTGGTAAAAGAATTCGCCCAAATATAACCTTATTAATAGGGAAAATGTTTGGCGGAAATATTGATTCGCTCATTACTCTTTCAGCTGCAATAGAATTGTTACATACAGCCACGCTGGTTCACGATGATTTAATTGATGGGTCATTGCTCAGACGTGGAATTCCGACGCTAAATTCAAAATGGACGCCTGGAGCGACTGTCTTAACAGGTGATTTCCTTTTTGCTAAAGCGGCAAATTTAGCTGCTGAAACTAATTCTATCCCTGTGATGAAATTATTCTCCAATACACTTGCAACAATTGTTAATGGAGAAATCGTCCAAATGTTTTCCAGTCATTGTAATTCTGACCTTGATCAATATTATAAAAGAATCTACTCTAAGACTGCTTCATTATTCGAAACTTCATCCTTAGCTGCTGGGATAATATCTAACATAGATGAAGAAAAAAAAGAATTCATTCGCCTTTATGGATATGAACTTGGCATAGCTTTTCAGATTATCGACGATATTCTGGATTTCACTTCAAACCAAACGCAATTAGGAAAACCTGTTGGCGGTGACTTAAGACAAGGATTAATCACTTTGCCTGCAATTCTATTCTTTGAAGAATATCCGAATGATCCCAATGTAAAAGAATTCATTTCACAAAATTGTCTTCCATCAAACAGTTTTATTAATCCATTAATTGAAAATATCCGAAATAGCAATGTTATTCAAAAATCACTTGATTTCGCAAAGCTTCATACCAATAATAGTATTTCTGCCTTATTAAATTTACCTGATTCACAATACCGGGATGCACTCGAACAAATGGCGAATTATGTCACCGAAAGGAAAATATAAAAGACCGATTAAATCGGCCTTTTATTGTGTGCGCTGAGAGGGACTTGAACCCTCACGCCTTTCGGCACATGGCCCTCAACCATGCCTGTCTGCCAATTCCAGCACCAGCGCGAGCGCTAAATATTATAATCGCTATTATGACCTTGTCAAGAAATCGGGTTTTGAAATTCTTAAGGAATAACTGAAGAATTTTGGTCTCACAATTTCGAAGAAAAAAATGTAAACGAGGTGAAGCATGACAATTATTTTAGATGCGATGGGAAGTGATGATTATCCAATACCTGAAATAGAAGGTAGCTTATTGGCTTCCAGGGATTTGGGTATAAAAATTATTCTTGTGGGGAAAAAAGACCTTTTAGAACCGATTCTAAAAGCTAAAAACAGTAATAACCTGCCTGTTGTAATTGAAAATGCAGATGATGTATTGGAAATGACAGATAAACCCGTTGAAGCCACTAAATCTAAACCTAACAACTCAATGGCGGTTGGGTTAAGACTGCTGAAATCAGGTCAAGGAGATGCCCTTAAAAGAATGGAAGGAGTACAAAGACCTGCTCTAGCAGCTGTCTTCCCAACAAAAAATGGGAATTGTGTAGTCATCGATATTGGAGCTAACGCTGATTGCAGACCAGATTTTTTTGTTCAATTTGGAATTATCGGATCGATATTTGCAGAGAAAATTTTCAAAAAGAAATCTCCAAGAGTTGCTATGTTAGCAAATGGTGAAGAAGATATGAAAGGTAATCAATTAATAAAAGATTCAAAACCGATAATGAAATCTGCAAACATTAATTTTATTGGGAACGTCGAGCCAAAAGAATTATTTAAAGGTGAGGCCGATGTTATTGTTTGTGATGGCTTTACAGGGAACATTCTTTTAAAAACCAGCGAAGCAGTTGGAAGATTAATGACAGACATTATCAAAGAGGATATTAAATCGACTCTTTTTACAAAAATTGGCGGGCTATTAGTCAAACCAGCATTTTCTAGAATTCGAAAAATGATGGACCCTTCTGAAGTAGGCGCAGCAAGATTATTAGGTGTCAATGGATTAGTATTCATTGGTCATGGAAAATCTGATTCAAAAGCCATTTACAATGGGATTAAAGCCGCTAATAACGATGTGAATGCAGATTTACTCGGGGCAATTCAATCAGCTATTGAAAATCAACTTAAATCAAGACAGGAATTATGAAAATCATCATAGATCAAAGAATGGTATCCCGGTATGGGAAAATTGGTAAGATTCTTAGATGGGTCAGTATTGGATTCTTGGTGATTGCTTTGTTTGCTGTCTTTTCCCCCAATATCCTTACAAATCCAACAATGATCAATGTCTATTTTGGCGTGATGATCGTTGGAGTTTTCATCTCCTCTATTGGTAATCATTTAACCTCGAGATATGGCCGTTCTCCCCGACCTGATGAATTACTCGATAAAGCTCTGAAAGGATTGGATGATAAATATTCAATCATCCATTACGAATTAGCAATACCACATTTACTTGTTGGTCCATCTGGAATTTGGTCACTAATCCCAACTTTTGTTGATGGAACGATTTCCTATGATGAAAAGAAAAAGATATGGGTTCGAAAAGGTGGATCTTTCTTAAACCGTTTCCTGTCACGTGAAGCATTGGGTAGACCAGATAAAGAACTAATTCAAAATCAAAAAGATTTTGATAAATTCTTAAAGTCAAATTCGATTGATAAAGAAATGAAAATCATGTGTGCAGTGATTTTACTCAACAAAAACACGGTAATTTCAGAAAAAACTGAAGAAGGTAATATTTTAATATTACCATTCGAAAAAGCCAAAGACAAATTCAGAAAATTAGCAAAATCCCAAATTGAGATTCACCCTGAGATTTTGAATTTGTTAAATAATTTGCACCACTGAAATTCGTACCTGATCAGGATCGCTGACGAGGCTTACTTTTACTGTTTGGTCTTAAA
Source organism: Chloroflexi bacterium HGW-Chloroflexi-8 (assembly GCA_002841995.1). Classification (GTDB taxonomy): domain Bacteria; phylum Chloroflexota; class Anaerolineae; order Anaerolineales; family Anaerolineaceae; genus UBA6170. The sequence goes on along the minus strand of PHBS01000126.1, from coordinate 9,945 downwards.
GTAGATCGCTTTTCTCCAAATGGAGCTGAAGTGGATGAACCTTTACGACCTTCGCTTTTCGAATTGGTAGGAGTATTTACAGATCTTGGGGTTCTAATAGTTTTTGTAGACTTATTGTATTTGGATCCTTTTCGTGGTGAAGAGAACTTCTCACTTGCTGAATTCTTGAGATTTTTTACTTCTTCGTCATTTAAATATCGCCACTCACCGGATTTTAGATTTCCTAAATTTATCACAGAGATACGTACACGGATTAATTTAACAACCCCTAATCCTATTGCTTTACAAATCTCCCGAATTTGGCGTTTATGACCTTCTTGCATGGTCACATTTAGCCAAGCGCCTTTTCCTTGAAATTTGGATACACTTACTTTTGCAGGTGCAGTTTTAAAACCATCTTCCAATACTACACCCCTTCTCCATATGTCCAATTGGTCATCATCCGGGCGTGATGCGACAAGCACCATATACTCTTTTTCATGTCCATATCTAGGGTGTGTGAGTTTGTTGGTTAAATCACCATCATTTGTGAGCAGAATTAATCCCTCACTATCCATATCCAACCTTCCAACAGTAAATAAGTGACCAGGAAGGTCAATTAAATCACGTATGTTCCTTCTGGGATCTCCCGCGGCTTGATCTGAAAGCACCCCCCTTGGCTTATTCAGGGCGATATAAACAATTTGATCAGGTTTTGTAATTACCTGACTATCGACTGAAATTTCATCCTTATTTAAATCAGCTTTCATACCTAAAGTCGCTATGACACCATTTACTTTTACTCGGCCGGTAATAATCAGCTCTTCATTGGACCGACGAGAACCATATCCTGATTTAGCCAGTATTTTTTGTAATCTTTCTTCAACCATTACTTTAATCCTTTAATAGACCATTACTTAATGTAGATTCTTCAATTGCTAATTCGGGCAATTCATCTAACGATCCCAAACCAAAATGCTGAAGAAAAAATGATGTAATCCCATATAAAATGGGACGTCCTGGACCATCTGTTCGACCAACTTCCTCGATCAAACCTTTACTTAACAAGCTTTTTAATACACCATCACTATTGACCCCTCTTACTGAATCAATTCCAGGTCTCGTAATGGGATTTTTGTAAGCAATTATCGAAAGAGTTTCTAATGCAGCACGTGATAATCTTGAAGTAGCTTCTAAACCAAGAAATTGTTCAATTGCACTCGAAAATTCTGGTGCAGTGGTAAGTTGAATTTTGTTCCCAAATCGTTGAATTCTTATCCCACGACCGGATTGTAAATCATGATCTAAGATAGAGATCGCTTCTTCAATCTTGTCTACTGATAAATTAAACGCATTCGCCAATTGATTTATTTCTAGCGGGATACCACAAGCAAAAAGTATCGCTTCAATACTTGATTCTAAATTTAGATAAGGGTTTGTTGTCGTTTTTTCAGTCATGCTATAATTGGCAATTGAATTTGAATTCCGAAATTATACCTGATAAACATTTTATATGTTGAAGATAACAAAAATTTTTATTCATTCTTTATCCAAATTCCTGGCACTTGTTATTTGTGCTTTTTTATTTTTATTAATTATCACTGCTTGTGAAAATCAACCCAATATCCCTTTAGTAAATGTTGCAATCAATGATAATGAAAAAGTAATTATGCTTCAAACAGAAATTGGAACAACTGTTCAATCCATTCTTGCAAGTCAAAACATTTCACTTAATCAATTTGACAAAGTCTCACCAGATTTATTTTCAGTCGTTACCGAATCCATTACAATAAAAATTATCCGCGTTGAAGAAATATTTGAGACTGAAGAAATCAGTATTCCTTACGAACAACAGACAGTTAGGAATGAATCCTTACCAGAAAAACAAACAATTCTTGTTCAGACTGGTACAAATGGTGTACGAGAAATTACTTATCGGACTTTACTTGAAAATGGCAATTTGATTTCAAGATCCGTTGTCAGGCAAGTCGATACAGTATTACCCAAACCGGAAATTATTATGATCGGAATCCAATCCCCTTTTTCTCCAGTTCGGATAGAAGGAACTCTTGCTTATATATCAGCTGGAAATGCATGGATAATGAAGGAAGATTCTGCCAACCGTATGCCATTAATCACGACAGGTGACCTGGATGGAAGAATATTTTCCTTATCCGACAATGGAAAATGGTTATTATTCACACGTACGAGCAAAGATCCCCAAAAGATCAATGAGTTATGGCTTTTAAACCTCACAGATGTCGATACTCAGCCGATTTATCTAAAGGTAGACAATATAATTCATTTCGCAGAGTGGATGCCAGGATATACGCTTTCAGTTCTAGTTTCAACAGTTGAGAAAAGGGAAGTAGCACCCGGATGGCAGGCAAATAATAACTTAATCAAACTAACGTTAGGTGCAAATGGGAATTTGATCAAACAAGAGAATATATTAGAAAGTAATTCAGGTGGTATATACGGGTGGTGGGGAACATCTTTTAAATACAGCCCAGACGGTGAAAAACTGGCTTTTTCAAGGCCGGATTCAATAGGTCTGGTTGATACAGAAAATAATGAATTATCGGTCCTCCAAAATACTATTCCTTTTCAGACTGGTAGCGAATGGGCTTGGGTTTCTCCAATTTCTTGGTCTCCAGAAAATCAATTTATTTATTTTGTTGACCATCAAAGCGACACATTGTTTACTAATTCTGAATCTTCACCTTTTTTTAACCTAAAATCGATTAACATTGATACTCATCAGGTACTCACTGGACCCAAAAATGTTGGGATGTTTTCGTCTACTTCAAGTTCACCAATTTCAGAAAATAATCACTTTAGAATTGTGTTTCTTCAAGCGATATTTCCAGAGAATAGTGATACGAGCCGCTATAGAGTAATGAGTATGGATCGTGATGGATCCAATTCCGAAATCGTATTTCCAAAAGAGGGAAATCAAGGTCTTGATCCACAAACTATCGTTTGGGAACCTTGTCAGAAAGAAATTCAATGCATGGCAGGGGTTTTATATCAAGGCAATATTTTGTTATTAGATATATATGAAAAATCAAGCACCCAGCTTACTGGTGATGGTTTAGTAACAGGTTTTTCATGGAAATAAAAAAGGAGAAATAATGAGAATATTAATTACAGGTGCCGCAGGTTTCTTAGGATCACATCTTTGTGATTTACTTCTGTCGGATGGTAATGAAGTAATTGGAATGGATAACTTTTTGACAGGAGATCCCCAAAACATCGCCCACCTTGCGAGTAATCAAAAATTCTCCTTTATTCGTCATGATGTGTCAAATTTTATTTTTGTTCCAGGGAAAATTGATGCAGTCATGCATTTTGCTTCTCCAGCTAGTCCAAATAAAAATTCTCCGTATGGGTATCCCAATTTACCCATTCAAACTATGAAAGCAGGAGCATTAGGAACGCATAATGCTTTAGGAGTTGCAAAAGCCAATAAAGCAAGATTTTTATTAGCTTCAACCAGTGAAATATATGGTGATCCTGAAGAGCACCCACAAAAAGAATCGTATTGGGGAAAAGTCGACCCCACTGGTCCACGTTCAATGTACGATGAAGCAAAGCGATTTGCCGAAGCATTAACAATGTCATACCATCGTTTTCATGGAATTGATACGAGAATTGTAAGAATATTCAATACATTTGGGCCACGAATGAGATTAGATGATGGAAGAGTAATTCCTAATTTTGTCCAACAAGCAATTCGTAAGGAAGCATTAACCATTTACGGAGAAGGAAAACAGACACGTAGTTTTTGTTTTGTTGATGATTTGATAAGGGGAATTTATAAATTGTTGCTTTCAGATATTCATGATCCTGTTAATATAGGAAACCCATCAGAAATTACAATGATTGAACTTGCTCAAGAAATTAATAAAATGACTGATAATCCTACTGGAATAACCTTTGTTAATAATATGCGGCTCGGAAACGACCCGGAAAGAAGAAGACCTGATATCACCAGGGCGATGGATTTATTAAATTGGCTTCCAAAGTACTCACTAGAACAGGGATTAGAACGAACAATTCCTTATTTTCGGGAAAAAATGGCACAATGAGTATTATTGTTGATAAAAAGGAACGAACGCGATTTTTAAAATTTGCATTGGTCGGAACCATAGGTGCGATTATTGATTTCGGTATTTTCAATTTAGTTGTTTCCTTCTTTTCAATCAAAGCTGTTTTTGCGAGTATTATTTCATTCATTGCAGCAGTGATCAGCAATTTCCTTTGGAATCGATTCTGGACGTATCCTGACTCTCGAAATAAGGCATTTACAAGCCAATTAACACAATTCGTAGTGGTAAGCATTGTAGGACTTTTGATTAGAGCGATATCTTTTATCCCATTGGAAACCATCATTTTGGATATCACAACAAAAACATTCAACACTGTAACGATCATTTCACCAAAAACAATAGGTCATAATATCACCTTGGCAATTTTAATAATCGTTGTTATGTTCTGGAATTTTTTCGCGAATAGGTATTGGACGTATAACGATGTCAAATAAATCTTTCCAGCTTTCATCGGTCGGAAGTAAAACTGATTCTTCGAATGAAGGAAAAAGTGAAATTAGATCAATTAAAGATTTGATAGATCAAGTGTCAGGTAAGAATTTACCAATCACAGATTTTGATCAGGAATCAGGTTTCGCGGAAAGCGTAAATTTCCCCTTTTTTGCAATCGTTGGTCAATATGAGATGAAATTGGCATTAACATTGTCTTTAATAAATCCAAATATTGGCGGTGTCCTCATTATTGGCCCGAGGGGAATTGGTAAAACGACGGCTATTCGGGGACTGATCGATTTGCTTCCCCAAATAAACGTTAGTCATTGTTATTATGGATGCACGGAAGAGGATGTTGATCAATTTGGTATTGATTCAATTTGTCCCAATTGTGCAAAAAAAGTAGCCAATAACATTCCATTATCAGAAAAAGAAAATGTACATTTAGTTGAATTACCATTAAATGCAAATCTTGATGATGTTATCGGTGGACTGGATAAACGGCAACTTATACATCAAAAAATGAAAATAAAGAGAGGTATTTTGGCAATGGCAGATAAAAATATCCTCTATATTGATGAAATTAATCTTTTGAATAATGAAATTGTAAATGCAATTTTGGATGCAGCCTCAATGGGGAAATATACAATACGGCGAGGCCCAATTTCCGCTACTTACCAATCCAGGTTTACGCTAATCGGATCAATGAATCCTGAAGAAGGAATATTACGGCCACAAATTTTTGACCGATTTGGATTGAGAATAACAACAAAAGGTTTATCTAGTGAAACAGAACGGTATGAAGCATATCAGCGTGCCATGAATTATAAAAATAATCCAAAGAAATACACAAAATATTTTGAGCGTGAAACGAAAATAGCCAGGGAGGAATTGGAAGAAGCAAGAAACCTGGTCCAAACTGTTCAAATACCAGAAGAAATAGCAGAAAATGGAATCAAATTAATTAAGGAACTTAATATTAACTCAATTCGTGCAGAAATATCTTTATTCGAATCAGCAAAAGCATTGGCTGCCTCCGATCGAAGGCAAGTCGTCTTACAAGACGATATAAGAGTAGTAGCTCCCATGGCACTTCGATTAAGAACTTCCCAGTTTATGTCCAACTTCATTAGTCAACAAGAAATAAACGATCAAATAATCAAAGACAAATTTGATTTATTCTTTAAAAATAATATTTTATGAGTACTTTACGAATAATTTCTGGAACTGCTAAAGGAATGCGCATAAGGTCTGTCCCTGGGGATAGCACTCGTCCTATCACTGACCGCGTAAAAGAGTCCTTATTTAACATTATTGGAAACGACATAGTTGGAGCAAATTTCCTGGATCTTTTTTGTGGTACTGGCAGTGTAAGCATAGAAGCTTTGAGTCGTAAAGCTGCCTATGCAAGAATGTTGGACCTTCACTCACTTGCGGTAAAGACAATAAATTTGAATTTAGAAACAACAAAATTAATATCAAAAGCTAAGGTAATTCGCGTTGATAGCCTTTCTTATATAAAAAATAACCCCGATTTACAATTTGATTATATTTATATCGCCCCTCCTCAATATAAAGAAATTTGGAAACAAACAATTTTATTGTTGGATCAAAATATTAATTGGCTACACGAAGATGGCTGGGTGATTGTTCAGATACACCCAAATGAGTTTCTAGAAATTGATCTTTCAAACTTAGTTGTTTTTGATAAACGAAAATATGGGAGCACTCTACTGGTTTTTTATCAAAGGAAATAAGCTTGTATTTAATCGTAAATATGAAACTTCATTTTTCTTTAATTTTTTGGATTGCCTAAAATTGCATGACTAACTTATCATTTTCATAATGATAATGACCAGAAATAAATCGAATATTCGAATCCAAAACTTTTGGAATCAAAGTGTACAAATCCTCAACCAAAGGAAAGTTCATAATTTGGTCAATGGGAATCCATTGCAGTTCACCTTCTATCCCTGACCTGACTGACTTTGAATCAACATTTCCAGTAAAAATAAAGACTAATATTCCTTCGTCATTATCTATATCGATAATTAGGGTTCCACGATTTTCGAGTAAACCACACATAATTCCGGTTTCTTCAAAAAGCTCGCGACGTGCAGATGATATGATATCTTCCCCTCTTTCAACATGTCCACCTATTCCATTAAAGAGGTTCGCCCAGGTTTTCTTGTTTGAAGCACCTTTTATCATCAGCAATTCATTTTCGAAGAAAATAAAAATTAGTGATCTTAGAATAACTTTATATCGTTTAGGATCGTAACCTTGATCGAGTTTCTGCATCAAAAAAATCCAAAAAATAATAATAAATGGTGGGTATAACCCACCATTTATTTAGCTTAAGAACATAGGAACGCCCATAAAATCTTTAATTTTTGGCTTAAATGTCTCCATATCATAAAAAGCTGGGACATCAACGCGTTTTCTTCCTGCAAGGACCATATCAATCGGCACAGTTGTATATTTCCCTCCATGGAGTGCAACCAACTTTCCTGTTTCATTTCTACGAAGTAGTTGAGACACTAAATTGCCAAATGACATTGCCACCATTCGATCAAGCGAATCCGGAGCACCTGAGCGCATCAAATAGCCCAATTGTTGATACATCGTGTTTACGCCAGTAATTCTTTTGATCTGTTCCGATAAAATCATACCGATTCCGCCTAGCTTCTTGTGACCATAGGCATCTTCCTCACCTGATTCAATTACATCTCCCCCCTCAATGATTGCACCTTCGGATATCGTCATGATTGCATAATTTGAAGGGTTGGATCGCTTGTCGTCTAAAATAAAAGCACTCAATTTGTGTATGTCGAACGGTACTTCTGGTATCAATACACGGTCAACGTAAGATAAATAACCACTAATTAAACTGGTTTCCCCCGAATTACGACCAAACAATTCTACTATTCCAATTCGTTCATGAGAACCCACCGACGTACGCATATTTGTTATAAATTCAACACTTCGGGTGATGGCAGTAGAGAATCCAATGCAATAATCTGTTCCAAATACGTCATTATCCATTGTTTTTGGAATACCGATCACAGGAAAACCTTCCTTGTGTAAGCGTACTGCAAAACTTAAAGTATCATCTCCACCAATAGGAACGAGTATATCGATTCCAAGCTGACTAATGACATCGAGCGTGTAATCAGTGTAATCAATAAAGCCATCCATTCCCTTAACAGGTTTTCCCCATTTAGAATTTTGCAAGAAGTGTGGTGCATCATTGATTGAGACTTTTTGAGGATTTGTCCGGGATGTGTGCAAGAAAGTTCCACCGGTTCTATCGATTGTTCTTACATCGTTGTAAGACAATTCTTTTACATAATATTCATGAGTTGAAGGTTCATTCAGATCGTAATGCAACAATCCACCCCAACCTCTGCGGATCCCAAACACACGGTAACCCATTTCCATCGCACCAGACACAACAGATTTTATTGCTGGATTTAGACCAGGCACATCTCCACCACCGGTCAGAATACCTATCGTTCGCGTCATAAAGACTCCTAAAAAAATAAATAATGTTTTATAGAGTAGGAATTGAAGATGCAACAGGTAATTGAATTGTAACTCTGCACCCTTGCCCAATTGCAGAGTCAATATCCATAAAACCGCTTAGAATTTCAACCCTCTCCCGAATAACTTTCAAACCCAATCCAGAAAAAGATGAAATCTTACTGATTTCAAATCCCTTTCCAGTATCAGAAACGATCATTTTGACAAAATTATCATCAAAAATAAATTGTACTGTTATTTGAATTTTTACTGCTTGATCCTGATTATGACGGAGCGCATTCCCCATTAATTCCTGGAGAGCTCTAAAAATCATTATTTCAACATAAGGCAATAATCGACGTTCAGTGCCATTTACAGTAAAACTAGCTTCAACACCATGTTGTTCCTTGAAACCTTCTACGTACGATCTCATTGTCGGAATTAATCCCAAGTCGTCTAATGCCATGGGTCTTAATTCAGTGATATAACTCCTTACTTTTTGAAACGTGCCCATTGCAGATGCTTTTAAATTCTCCATTTCGGACTTTGCTTTCTCTTTGTCCAAATCAAATAATCTTGAGGCGATTTCAGCTTGGACTATAAAATTGGACAATGCCTGTGCTGGTCCGTCATGCATTTGACGAGACAATCGTTGCCTTTCGGTTTCCTGAGAATTTATCATCATCTCAAGCATTGCAGCTCCACTACCATTTGAGCCGGTTTTGGTTTTTTCTGGCATCTCGTTGTCTGATACGATTGTTCGAAATCTTTCATAAAGATTGATTCTCTTTTTTAAGTTTGATTGGTCACCTTGAAGCTTTTCTAATTGGCTTCTCATAACAAGCATTCTTTGCTGGGCGTCAAGAGCAGAGTTGTATGCAACTTTAATATCATTCCTTGGAATCGAATCAATTTGGTTCTGTATCTGTTGAAGATGTGCATTTACAGTTGCATTCCGTTGAGTGAGTTTTGTCAGTTCAGATTGACTTTGATCTAACATCAGATCAACTTCACTTAATGTATTTTGGGATTGCTCAAGTTCAGTTTCAATGTCCAATAAGAATTTTTCTATTGCATTGTCTTTTTCGACCATTTTGATCTCCTCTACCCATTTGCTTCAGTTAAGGACCTTACCAATTAATTTCGCTGATTATTTTAGCATACAGTCGTAGTAAATGCCAAAATTTTTACTCTTTCCACTTGAACACCGCCATATGCTCACCACCAGCCAAAATCGTAAATGGTTTTTCTCCTTGATAAATTAATTGTTTTCCATCGACTAAATTGACGTACCAATTGGGAAAAATCATCAAATAATCAACGTCTTGGTTATCAAGGTATGTTTTTAATGCACTTTCATCATTAATAAATGGAATTACATCTGGAGAAATCAATCCAGCCAGATCTACAATTTCACGATTAGTAAAAAATCCCAAAGCACCAATATCATGTGCAGAGATTTTTGAATCATATGATGTGTTCTCGTTAATCCAAATTGCTGTATCCACCATTTCCGATTCAATGATGGAAACATCCTCAGAAAAAGCATTTGCACCTAAACCCCAAAAAATAAATAATATTATTACTATTGAAATTTTCCAGGACTTCATAATAATCATTGCCGGCCTATTAATCATTCTCTTTACGATTGAATTAAAACCAAATACAGCAATTACCAGATAAACGGGTATGATTGGAATAAAATATCTTCCGTGCTGGTAAGTCACCGGCAATCGAATAGCAAAAAGTAAAATGTAACCAAAAAACCAAAGCAATATACCAAATAATATAAAATTCCTCTCTTTTATTATTCTAACTATTTGATATAAAAAACCGGGCAGAAGAATAGATCCAACACCTGTGATTGGTACGATTAGAATATTTAATATTCTGGTTAATA
>PHBS01000125.1 GCA_002841995.1 Chloroflexi bacterium HGW-Chloroflexi-8 | reverse complement strand
CCTTCTATGTTGTAAACAACGGCGAATGGGTGGAAGCAGCCAAGTAATTTTGGTTGTATAGAATAAATCAGGGCTATGGAGACCATTCTCCATAGCCCTTGCCCCTTGAATAATATCGTTTATTTAAAACAGCACGGAGGCATGATGGAAGAAGATCGTAAGAGAAGCCTGCTGAAAATGCCCCAATATAATACAAAAATTCTTAAACTTGTCGCTGCAGGTCTGGTTCTTGTTCTTCTGATTTGGAGAATCAGTGTTGTAGTGATAGAGTCGCAGTACGGGGCAGACACCTGGCTGCGACTTTCTGTTTCAGGTCTCATTATTGGTGGAATGTATGCATTAATAGCAATCGGTTACACGCTTGTTTATGGCATTTTATTTATGATAAATTTTGCCCACGGTGAAGTAATGATGATCGGATCGTTTGGTGGATATTTTGTTTTTGAAGCCTTTAATGCAATTCCGGTCAACATGTCAGATGGTACACAAAATTCTTTTCTAAACGCATATCCGGTTATCGCAGTTTTCCTGGCATTTTTGATTGGCATGGGAATTGCTTCCTTATCCGGTTATTTTCTTGAAAAAATTGCATATCGTCCTTTACGAGGAGCGCCCCGCCTTGTTCCGCTGATTAGTGCGATTGGAGCTTCAATTTTTTTACAAAACGCCGGGCAATTATTGTTTGGACCCCAAAGGCGCCAATTCATCAATCCTACTGTTATTGATCGAGGCTTGGGCTGGTCTATTCCAATTGGGGATACAAAAGTGTTATTGACTTATTCGGGAATTTTTTCATTGATTCTCTCTGCAACCTTAATGGTTGGCTTATTTATTCTGGTTCAACGAACTAAGTTGGGGCGAGCAATGCGGGCAGTTGCCCAGGACAAACGTACCGCCGCATTAATGGGAATCAATGTCAATCAAATTATCAGTCAAACATTCATTATTAGTGGTGCCTTGGCAGGAGCTGCCGGTGTGATGTGGGGCATCCATAATGGTTTTACAAACTTTTATGTTGGGTTTCTCCCTGGGATAAAGGCTTTTACCGCTGCTGTTTTGGGCGGGATTGGCAATATTCCCGGAGCGATGGTTGGTGGTCTGTTCTTAGGAATTATTGAGGCAATTGGTCCGGCTGCGTTGGGTATTGATTTTCAATTAAAAGACGTCATTGCTTTTTCAATTTTAATTCTTGTTTTGATTTTCCGTCCATCAGGAATTTTGGGTGAAGCACTAACAGAGGAGAAAGTATGAGTACTTCATCCTTTAAAAAATCTGCCAACAGTGGCCTCACATTTGCCATCATTGTTATTTTTCTGGCGCTAATTGGTTTTACGATTACAGGTCCAAGTCTGGTTCAAAAAATATGGGGCGACACGCTCTCCGCTGGAACAATACCTTCTTATTTAGCGCTGGTTGTCTTTTTAGGGTTTATTGGGATTTGGAATGGCTGGAAGGCCGCTGGACAAACCGGTGAATCTCCACTTCATTTAAAGTCTGCAATTTTTGCAGGTCTGGTAGCAGGATTGGTAGCCGGTCTCATTGTGATGCTATATGCATTTATTGTTGGAAGTATTAGTGCCAGGGGCATCGATTTGCGCGTTTACTTAAGCCTGCTTTCACCAGAATCAATTGTTTACTTTGTCTTTGGAAAATCGACCCTCATTGGTGGATTGATTCACTTGGGACTTAGTATTGCGTCAGCAATTTTAGGTGCATTTTTGGCTGTAAGTGCAGACAGGAGCGGTGAAAGAATTTCCAAATGGAAAAACTTAGTTAACAATTGGACTAAAAATTCCTGGTTAGGTTCATTAAAGAAGAATGTCTATTTAAATTATGTTTTGGTAGGTGTTGTCTTGTTATTGCTGGTCCTAATGCCACGCACTTGGGGTTCTTACTGGAACTATATCATGGGGACAGTTGGAATCTATATTTTGTTGGGTATCGGCCTTAATATCATCGTTGGTTTTTCCGGTCAATTGGTACTGGGTTATGTTGCCTTTTTCGCAATTGGCGCATATAGCTTCGCCTTGATAACCGCACCTGAACCTCATCATGTCGAATTAAACTTTTGGTTGGCACTCCTGGTTGCGATCATTGCCTCTGCCATTTCGGGGGTGTTAATTGGACTTCCGATTATGCGCTTGAGGGGTGATTACCTGGCGATTGTGACACTGGGTTTTGGGGAAATCATACGTATTTTAATAAAGAGTGATTGGCTTAGAGGAATAACGTTGGGACCACGAGGTGTCCGAAATATTGCTGGTCCAACATTATTTGGGAAATCATTTTCTTCTGACGTTGATTTCATGTATTTGATTATCCTGGCAGTTATTCTTTCCATTTTTCTGGCTCGCAGATGGCAGGAATCGCATGTTGGTCGCGCCTGGCTGGCGATCAGTCAGGATGAGACAGTTGCTCAGGCTACTGGTGTTGATACGTATAAATATAAATTATTAGCTTTAGCGATTGGTGCAGCCTTTGCGGGTTTAGGCGGTGCTCTGTTTGCTTCCCGAAACCAATTTACCGGTCCAGAAGATCATGCGTTAATGGTGTCGATTAATGTGCTTTGTCTGGTTATTGTAGGTGGTATGGGAAGTATCCCCGGTGTGATTTTAGGCGCTTTTACATTAAAAGGTTTGCCAGAAATCTTAAGAGAATTGGAAAACTATCGTCTGCTAGTTTTTGGTGCATTATTAGTGGTTATGATGATTATCCGGCCAGAAGGTTTGTGGCCGGCTCGTCGACCTAACCTGGAGGTTAAACCACCGCCGAAAATAGAAGAAAAGCCAATCGATGCAGTATCCCAGGGAGGTGATGTATGACCGTTTTATTAGAAACTCGCCGGGTTACAAAGATTTTTGGAGGATTAATCGCTGTAAATAAGGTTGATATCGTTGTTCCTGAAGGAAAGATTGCAAGCATAATTGGACCAAATGGTGCTGGAAAAACAACATTATTCAACTGTATTTCTGGCCTGTATAAACCAGAATTTGGCGAGGTTATATTCAATGGCAAGCCTATTCACGGCATGATTACAGACAAAATCGCTGCATTGGGGATCTCGCGTACATACCAAAACATTCGTCTTTTCAAAAGCATGACAGCTGTAGAAAATATCATGGTTGGTTTTGAGCCACGAATTAAGCAAGGGTGGTTTTCAGCCATGTTAAAAACACCTGCATATCGAAATGAAGAAAAACATGTTATCAACGAGGCGAGTAAATTGCTTAAATATGTTGGTTTACAAGGTTTCGGTGATCAATTAGCCACGAATTTACCCTATGGAGCTCAAAGAAGACTGGAAATCGCCCGTGCACTGGGTAATAGTCCCAAACTATTGTTATTGGATGAACCCACTGCCGGTATGAACCCTCAGGAAACGGATGAAATGAAAGATTTCATTCGCCTTGTTCGGGGTGAGTTAGGTATCACAATAATTTTAATTGAGCATGATATGCGTGTTGTGATGGATATTTCGGATCAAATTTCCGTTTTGGATTATGGACAGAAAATCGCTGAAGGTACACCCAAGGAGATTCAATCGAATCCGCGTGTAATTGAAGCATACTTGGGGCCAGGTGCTGCTGCACTATCCGAAAAATACAGACGGGAGAAAGTTCAATGATGCTGGATGTAAGAGATATCAATGTGTACTATGGAGCGATACATGCCCTAAAAGGAATTTCTTTCCATTTAGAGCAAGGGGAAATTGTTGCCCTGATTGGAGCGAATGGGGCAGGGAAATCCACATCCTTAAGCGCGATCTCGCGGGTAGTCCCGGTTCGTTCCGGTGATATTCTGTACAAGAACGAATCGATTTTAAATCTACCACCCCAGGATATTGTGAAAAAAAGCGTGATTCAAGTACCTGAAGGGCGAAGGATTTTCCCAAAAATGACTGTGGTTGAAAATCTTGAGATGGGTGCTTATGTCCACAACGATCGAATCCAAATTGAAAAGAATATGGAAGCGATGTTTGTTCGATTTCCACGCTTAAAAGAACGCCGTAATCAGCTGGGTGGCACATTATCTGGTGGTGAACAACAAATGCTTGCGATCGCAAGAGGATTAATGGCACAACCCGAATTATTATTGCTGGATGAACCTTCAATGGGATTAGCACCTATCATTGTAGAGCAAATTTTTGATATCATTCGTGACATTAACCATCATGGCACATCCATTTTGTTAGTAGAACAGAATGCTCAAATGGCGCTTTCGATTGCCGATCGTGGCTACGTCCTGGAAACAGGAAAAGTAGTTCTGGAAGGCACCGCTGATGAGTTACTGGAAAACCCAGATGTACAGGAAGCCTATTTAGGCGGTGGTTGATCGCTACTTCGCATATAAATAAATTCCCCAAACAAAAGCGGGGAATTTATTTATTCTGTTAAACTTCCGGTTACCTTAAAAGAAGCTGATCCAGGTAGGGTAACAATAAAACGCGATCCTTGGCCAAGTATACTTTCAGCAGCAATCATTCCGGAATGTTTTTTAATAATCCTGTTACAAACAGACAAACCCAAGCCCGTTCCACGGCCAGCTGATTTAGTCGTGTAAAATGGTTCAAAAATACGCATCAGTTTATTAGGCGGGATTCCTTTTCCATTGTCAGCAATTACGATTTGAAATTCTTTATCCTGATAATCAGAAGAAATAGTAATCTCACCATTTTCGACATCTACGGCATCAATCGCGTTCATTAGCAGGTTGATCCAGACGCCTTGAATATGATCTCTGCTAGCAAAAGCTGGGGGAAGATTATCCTTCAATTTAAGGATGATCTTTAATTGGTGAGAATTAATTTCGTGTTGAACAAGTGATATCGCATTTAGGATGGTTTCATTAATATCAAGTCGGACAAAATCATATTCTTCTTTGCGTGCTAATCCAAGCAGGTTTTTCACAACCTGGGAAGCACGTGATCCTGCTATTTCAATTAATTGTAAAGAATCGCGGGTATCTTTATCTTCTAGTGGTGTTTCTTTTAACAATAATTGCGCATTTGCTATTATGGCTGCCAGCGGGTTATTAATTTCATGGGCAACACCAGCAGCCAATTGTCCAACGGCAGCCAATTTTTCAGATTGAATTAAATTGGCTTCTAAATGCCTTTTTTCTGTAATGTCCTGTTCAAAAATTATGGACTGGTTGGTTCTATATTTTGCATTCTGGATTGGGAATGTAGAAATTTCCCATTCTATATATTGTTCATCATCAAGCCATTGACGTTGGATTCTAGATGTTTGACGACCTGAATTAATTGTATCCAGGACACGACAACCAGCGCAAATTTCATTTAAACCAAAAAGTTTTTCATAACATTTATGACCAACAATACTATTTGGGAGTAAAAAAGCTCGATCCGCGCGGCTCTTATTGATTGCTAATAAATTAAAAGCCTGATCCACAATATAGAGACTGGCTGGTATGTTATCAAACAATGCCCGAAGCGTATCACGCGAGCTAAGTATCTCCAATCGACCGGTTTCGAGATTTATGTTTTTTGTTCTTAATGCCTGATACTTTTGATAACTGTCCAATCCATTGGCTAATGAAGATACCAGACAATCTAATATTTCCAACTTTTCTTCGGAAAGGGGGGAATCTTGGTGATTGAGTAAATTTACACCACCGAATACCTGTTCTCCGGATAAGATTGGAATTGAACAGATGCGCCGAACATCCAGACCAGGTGCACTATCTACTTCATTGTTAAAGTAATCACCAGCAAGAATGGTAGGGATTTCAATTACTTTTTTGGTTGTAATGGCCTGCCTAATTGTGCTTTTATCCAGGTTAATGCTGGATTGGTAGATCCAATAATCCCGATTTCCAAGAAGCCTTTTGAGGACCGTATCTCTACTTTCGTTTTCAAAAGTGAACAAAATCACTTCATCTGCTTTAAAAATTAACTGAATAAAACGAATGATTTGGATTTGAATATCATTGATTTCTGTAAATGTATTTTGAATACGAGCAATATACTTTAGTGCTTTAAACTCTAGTTCGTATTCTTCAGAAAAAGGCTGCCCTGGAGTCATCCGTTATCCTTGTATCCTATTCAGGATTTTCAGCCTGGATTGTGTAGCCATACCCTGCGACAGTCCTCAAAAAGGTTGGGTTTCGAGGGTCTTCTTCAATTCTTTCGCGTAAATTTTTTATATGTACCCGCACCAAATCCGGGCTTCCAGCATCCGATGGATAATCCCAGACTTCGTCCAATAACCTGGCTGGTGAAAATATTTCACCCGGGTGACTCATCAAATGATAGAGCAGGTCGTATTGCACGGGTGTCAGGCGAATAATTCCGGTTGCATCTGAACTGAGTTCATATGTTCGGGTATTTAATGTAAATCCATTAATAACGATTAAGGTATTTGAAATATTTGGTTGGACAAAAGCGTCAGAACTATTTGGCGAACCAGTTTGAAAATTGCTTTTTCTTACTCGACGCAAAATTGCATGAATCCGAAGTAATAATTCATCAATATTGAACGGTTTTCCTAAATAATCGTCTGCACCTGCTTTGAACCCAACGATTTTGTCTTCATCTTTTATCTTGGCGGTAAGAAATAAAATGGGAACATCTTCTAAAAGTGGATCAGCCCGCATTTCCCGACAAACTGAATATCCATCCATACCAGGCATAATAACATCCAGAACTACCAGGTCTGGCACATGGCGGTGAGCAGCTTGAAGCCCCTCAACCCCACTTTTGGCAGTTGCCACTTTGAATTCATCTCTTCGTAGTACTCTTTCAATTGTTCTTGAGACGATTTCATCGTCCTCAATGACCAGGATGTTAATAGGTTTCATGATTTGGGCTCCCCTGGTAAATAGATTTCAAATTTTGTTATGTCATCTACAATTTTAGCAGAAATTGTCCCCTGGTGTTGTCTAACGATCTCTCGACATAGGCTTAATTCAATTCCGGTTCCCCGACCCAAACCAGTTGGGATGAGCTGCGGTTCAAAAATTGTATCCAATTGGTCTTCATGAATGGGGATTCCATCATCACTTATTGTGATGAGCACGCCTGGTGGCATGGTATTCTTCGTACTTTGAATTTCAATTTGTTGGTTCTGACTTTCGATTGTAGCATTTCTAGCAAGAATCAATAAGGTTACCCATAGATCCTCCAATTGCTGAACATTTCCTTTCACAAGTGGGAGATTGGATGATAAATTGATTTTCAAGTTTGTAAATCCATTTGACTGGATATGTGCCCCGGTCAGTAAAAGTGCTTTTTCAATAGTTTCATTGATCGAAACCAATTCATTACTGCTCTTCCCTGGTTCGGAAAATTTAACCAATTCCTGAATCACAGACTGGGCTCTCCACCCGGCTTTTTCAATTGCAGCCACAGATTCATATTCACTTCTTGTATCAGAAATGGAATGAGCCAATATTTGTGATTCGGCAATGATGGTTGTTAATGGATTGGAGATTTGATGCGCAATACTGGCAGCTATCTCGCCAATTGCTGCCATACGTGCATTTTGGGCAAGATGCGTTTGGGCAGATTCTAATTGGCTTTCCATGTCTTTTCGATCAGTAATGTCTCTTCCAATTCCCTGATAGTCAATCAATTTTCCGTTATTGTCAAATATTGCACGGACTGTCCACTCAAGGCAACGCATCGATTTTTTGATGGCAGATCGAAATTCAAAATGGGAGATCGGACTTTCTGGTGTCAAAATTTGCAAAGATTGTTTTATCTTTTGAATGTCTGGAGGATGGATTAAATCGTAGAGCGTAGATTTGAGCAAGTCATCACGCGTTCTTTGAAAGTGTTGGCAGAATTTTTCATTGACAAAAGTGAATTC
Source organism: Chloroflexi bacterium HGW-Chloroflexi-8 (assembly GCA_002841995.1). Classification (GTDB taxonomy): domain Bacteria; phylum Chloroflexota; class Anaerolineae; order Anaerolineales; family Anaerolineaceae; genus UBA6170. The sequence goes on along the minus strand of PHBS01000125.1, from coordinate 3,567 downwards.
ATGATTTGGTGCCGTACGGTATATCAATTCGGTCTGATGTTCTTCGACGATTGCACGATATCGGGACTCACTAGTTCGAAGTTGCTCAGATGTTCTCTTTTGAACGATTGCATTGACCACCATATCTGCAAAAGTTTGCATCAGGTGGGAGTGATCTGGCTGCCAAACTTGGTGGGTCCTGGTCATAAACACCGTTAAAATTCCGATCAAGTCATTGTTATAGATCATTGGGACCAAAATAATTGATTTAATATGATGATCCAAGAAGAATTCTTTTTCTTGCGAGGCGTCTTCAGGCAATTCATCGAGCTGATTAATTAGCAGAGGTTCCCGGGTTTCCAATTTTTGGCGCAAGTATGGAAAATCGTCGATTTGAATTGTATTTACAGCGTTTTGAATTTTGTCACTTTTGGCTACAGCCTTCTCAAATCCACAGTAGTACGATAAGTGAATTTTGTTTTCAACAAGATAAATTGCCCCATACTCTGGCCTTAAATAATTCCCAATCAGAAGAAGTGATTTCTCCACGCCAATGTCCGTGTTTTCGGGCTCGATGTTGATGAAAAAATTGGAAATTGATGAAAGTAATTTTTCCATGATTAATCTTTGTTGTAATTGGTTTTCCATTGCTTTTTTGTTGCTAATATCTCTAGCCACATCCATGAACCCAATGATTTCTGTATTTTTATCATTAAATAAGGGAGAAATAATGGCACTTATCCATTTGGTTTCGCCCTCTTTGTTTTTGAATTTCCTTTCGATTTCCCGGGAACTATCCAATGTTTTTTCGGAAAACTGGATAGGAGGACAGAAAAGTTCAAAATAATTTTGTTGAACATTCTTTCCCAATTTTTCAGCATTTGGAACTTCGAAAAGCCTCTCTGCAGTTTGATTCCAGTAATTAATCTTGCCATTGCAATCCCAAACAACGATCGAATCACGCATGTTATTGAGCAAAGAAGCCTGATAATGGATACGCTGCATAGAATCTTCCATTTCAGTCTGCAATTTGCGCATTCGAACAGCTTTAATGACCAGGGAAGGCAAAATGGAAAAGGAATAATGTCCTTTCACAAGGTAGTCAAATGCTCCAGATTGCATTGCAGCTACTGCAATCTCTTCAGTCCCCTCACCTGTCATCATCACAACCGGGACTTTATTGCCTTGGGCGGATAGTTTATCAAGAATTTCAATGCCTGTGATTTTTGGTAGGCGATAATCCATAAAAATGAGGTCATAATGCTTGGATTGATAGGCAGTCCAAAAATCAATTTCGTTGTGAGTTAAATCAACGGCGCATTGTGCTGAGAGAATCAAATAATCGGCCATCATTCTGGCCAGGAACTGGTCGTCATCGAGAATCAGAACTGAGTTGATTGATTCGCTCATTGGGTTATTGAAATCGTACCTGTGCACAGACCCTAATTCAATAAAAATCCCATAAACTTCCGATAATAATTCAAAACGGATGACTAAACGTTCCAAAAAGATTGATTGGGATTAATTTTCAAGTAACTCAATAATTTTGTCCCTTCTTTGATGGATCGTTCTTTTTATAAAAAATTCACTTGATAATTAGGGATTGTCTTTGGAAAACGATGTATTCAGGCTTTGAAACAGGAAAAATTCCAGATTTGAAAAAAACAAAAAATTCCCTCGAATATTCCAAACATCATTAAACATCATTAATTTTCTATCGTTTGTAATAAACAAAGTAAAAGATATTTACATGTTAAGAGTGTAATTCGAGCAAAATTTTTAACTCACAATCAGACTTGCACGAATATTATTGAATGAATCGAGTCACTCATTTGATAAGTTAATTAATTTGCTGGATCTGGCTAATAAATTTCGTCACCCCAAATTCAAAATGGGGAAGAGATCAATAAACATAATTGGCTTTTTTCCTTATGATTGCATTTCTTGGGTATAAATGGATTTTCTCTCTTAAAGATAAATAAAAAGAGGTTGCGAAGTATTGCTTCACAACCTCAACATTTTTAATGAATTAAGGACTACGGGCAGGTGATGGAGAATGACGTAGCCCCAAAATCCTGGTGGTTAGGCTCATCAATTCTAAGCCAGATTTTTCCCGTCCAGCTATATCCTGGTCCACTACCCATTGACATCTTAAAGTCCGAAAGGTTCTTTTCGCTGCCATCACTAAATGAAATCGTAATTGGTGAGGATACATATCCATCTTCACGTCTGAATGTGTAAATAACATCCCCGGCTCTACTTACTCTGATTTTACCGGATAATGTAATTTCAGTTGGGCACGTACCGTTATAGCTGGATGGATTAATGGTAAAAGATGCCGATGTGACCGCGAATAATTGCGGGGTAGGAACGTTAACTTTTATTTGCACCCAGAAAGCTTTGTTTTCTGTCCCGATCCCAAAAATTACACCAGACCCGTTACGCAATTTCCAATTTCCTTTGTATGTGCTGGCTGTATCAGGTGCTTTGAGATCTACTGAAATATCCACAGTTTGTCCGGGTGCAACGTTTCCAGAAAGGGCTTTCGAAGCCGGACCACCCATAGAGGTCCCGCTATCAAACACGAGTGAATAGCTGGTAGTCCAGGTACAGGATCCTTCATTTTTGATGCGCCATGTTTTTGTGAAAGTTGCTCCCGGAGTATAGGAAGTATCGTCCGGAACTGTAACATCATCAATAAATTTGGCTAAATCGCAAGGTAAGCTGGTTGGTGTCGCAGTGGGGGCGAGGGTGGGGATGGGAGTATCAGTAGGGGCAACATTGGTCGGAGGAATCTCCAGAGTTTCAATTTCCGGTGGAATCATCGTAGGTAAGGCAGGTATTGGCGTATTCTCATTTATCTTCGCCTGTACAGTTAATGCGGCGGCTGTAAAAACATAATTTGCGTCTGAAGTAGGCGTTGTGGTTCCACGCGGTAAATTACATGCAGACAGGAGAATGGTCATTACCAGAATAATGCTAAATCCGATAGTCATTTTTTTCATTTTTTACCTCTTTTTTGGGGTCTTAATAAAATCTTCCCCTTTATTATTTTAACAATTTATCCTAAGAATAGAAATATTATTTGAATATCCTTACATGAAGTATGCCAAAGAAAACCTATTTCTTTTAGCAGAATTGGATGAACATACTATAATAAATTCGATATCTGAATGGAAGGTAAAAACTGGAGGCAGCATGGCTTTTTTTGATTTTTCACTTGAAGAACTAAGGACATATAAACCAGAACGAATGGAACCAGATGACTTTGATTCGTTTTGGGCTGAAACATTGTCGGAAGTTCGTAAATATCCGATGAATCCAGAACTTAATAAGGTCGATGAACCAATGGACTTTATTGATGTATATGATGTAACATTTCCTGGTTTTTCCGGGCAGGCAATCAAAGGTTGGTTGCTTACCCCTAAAAATATCCAAAAGCGGTTGCCTTGTGTTGTTGAATACATAGGTTATGGGGGAGGTCGCGGCAAACCATTGGAGCATCTTGCATGGGTTAATGCTGGATATGCACATTTTATTATGGATAATCGAGGTCAGGGAAGTAGCTGGTCGTCAGGTGATACTCCG
>PHBS01000124.1 GCA_002841995.1 Chloroflexi bacterium HGW-Chloroflexi-8 | reverse complement strand
GGGCGGGTGAAGACATCTTCCTTATGAGGAGCATCTTTCATTTCCCCGCTAAGATCCAACCCCGGAAAATGCATGCGTTCGTGCAGCGCCTGGTACCAGCGCGGACAATCGGTAACATCATAGACGATGCCATCGTATGCGATGAATTTTTGAGAACCACGTTCTCCATTATTACGCCGCAATTCCGCAGCACTGACAATTCGATCTGGAATTTCCATGTGTTGATTATAGTGGAATAATGCAGAAGAACATACAGTTAATTACTCTTTGGTTTTCTGGATATAATAATTTTGATTATCGGAAACAGGTCAGGTATTTTCAGGAGATATTGATGAAATCCGTCGAGATATTATTGGATCAAAAAGCAATGAATGGCGAAGGTCCGGTTTGGGATGCCGAAGCGCAGGTTCTTTACTGGGTGGACATTGTCCGGGCAACAATTTTTGTTTTTGATCCAAAGACCGGACAAAATCGGACCATTGATCTTTCCGGTCAGTTTTCGACCATTGGAACACTCGTTACCCGTAAAAAAGGCGGACTCATTTTTGCTCCGGATAACTGTATTGCATCTCTGGATCTGGAAACACTTTCCATTAGTGTTTTGGCTGAACCGGAGATTAATTTACCGAAAAATCGCTTTAATGATGGAAAATGCGATCCAAAAGGTCGTTTTCTGGTGGGAAGCATGGCAAAAAAACCGGATGGCACACCCACAGGTTCGTTGTATGTCATGGATACGGATCTGAGTGTACGCAAATTGAGGGATGGCTTGATCATCACGAATGGGATGGACTGGAGCCCGAATTCTCGTCTGTTTTACCTGGCTGATTCTTTTTCAAGAGATGTTTGGGTCTACGATTATGATCTGGAGCGAGGAGAAATAGATCACCAGCGGGTGGCCTTTAGGTTGCCGGACAGCATTGGGGTCGCAGATGGACTGACTGTGGATCAGGAAGGCATGCTCTGGCTGGCAGTCTGGGACGGAGGATGCATCATGCGTTGGAATCCGTACAATGGAAAACTTTTGGAGACGATCCATTTTCCCGCCAAGCGCACGACAAGCTGCGTTTTTGGTGGTCCCGAGATGGACGAGTTGTATGTCACATCAGCTACGATCGACCTGGTGGAAAAGGATTGGCAGAACTTTCCGCATAACGGGGCATTAATGCGAGTAAAAACAGGGGTCAAAGGAATGGAATCCTTTTCCTTTCTGGGGTGAGTAAAAAACACAAGGGAATTTAGTACCGATCGCATCTTTCCCGGGTTCTTCTTTTCTAGCATTTTTGGATCTAAAATCCCGCTGATATAATCAATTTATTAACTTAATCTTCTTTTGGAAAAGAGAAAATCAATGGACTGGCTGGAAATTCTTATACTGTTTTTGCCTACAATTGTGTTATTTTCTGTTGGCTACCTGATCCGGGTTCGAAAGATGTACTGGCTGATCTCCGGATACAACACCATGTCTGCCGAAAAGAAGAAACAGGTTGATACAGAGAACCTGGGTATCCTGATTGGAAACATGTGCTTCGTTTTGGGCTGTCTCATGTTTATTGGCTTTCTTTTCATTTTCCTGGAAGTATTCCCGGTGAGTTATATCGCGCTGGCTTTGTTTTTCCCGGTCGTAATTTATACGATCATAACCGCCCAGAAATACGATGGAACCAATTTTAACAATGCCGGAGAAATGAAAACCAGTTCAAAAGTTGTGGTTGCCATCATCGTTGTTTTATTGCTGGCTCTTTTTGGGTTTGTCGGAAGCAAGTTATTTAAAGAAGCACAGCCAATCTTAACCAACCTCGAACAGGATGCGCTAACAATTGCCGGTTCTTACGGGCAAAGTGTTCTGTTTGCAGATATTCAGGAAATTCAATTGGTTGAGACACTTCCAGAAATTCAACGTCGTACCAATGGCTCTGCCACAGGTTATGTTCTACGTGGCCATTTTCTGATGTCGGATGTCGGTCCGGTCATGCTTTATCTGGATCGCGAAAAACCGCCGTTCATCTATCTGGAAACATTAGACCAGAAGATTTATCTGAATAGTGCTACATCAGATTTAACCCGCGAATTATTTGAAACGCTCCAGGTAAAACTTCAGAACTGAACTTCGCTTTATTTTTGGCTATCAAAAGAGGATATGACCGATCTTGCGTTGCTTTCGATTGAAAACCTGATCAGTATAGCGACCAAAGCACTCCCATCAAAAACCAGTGAGATCCTGTTCTTTGAACTATTTGCCGGATTCCTGGTCGAAAACCAAGCCTTTTTTTAATTTATCACCAGCCCATTTTCACTGAAACAAATCAGTTCAGGGCAAGACCTACCAGCGCAAAGAAAGGCAGCTCAACCCGCCATCCATTTTCTGGTATTCGGATGCATCCAGTTCGGTTGTCTGAAAGCCAGCTTTTTGTACTAATTCCAACGTCTTTGGAAATCCGGAAGGCACGAGCACTACTTCGTTTACACGCAAACAATTCGCAGAATAGGCATCTTCCAATGAGACAACAAGCCTTCGATATTTTTGAAAGGCGGAATGGTCTGCTAAGCGCGGATCGACCAGCAGTGTTTCCTCTCCCAGGTAATTGACAGCGCTTTTCAAATGTAGAATCCCGGAAAACTCGCAAATAGGTACGATCTCGGAAGAGTATGCGTGCATCTTAAGATACTCTGCCAACTGATTTGCGCCATTTTGGTTGGTTCTTGCGGAAATACCAATGAAAAAATGGCCTTCAACCTGGCAAACATCGCCACCGTCCAATGTTCCGGGTTCCTGAATTTGGTGAACTTTTGAAAAGTGGTAGCGTAAAATGGTGGTCATTTCATCAATTTCGCCCAATCGGGACTGTGCACCGGGTCGTGCGATGACGGCAAAATTATTTGTAACAATCGCAGTATCTTCCACAAAGACCGAATCTGGAAAAGTGGGGGCAGGCGGTAAGACCATGCAAGTCAGACCGGATAGTTGTAAAGCACGGACATAATCCTCATGTTGTTCTACCGCTTTTTGCAACGCTGGTTTCCCCAGATTGGCAGTACTGATGCCCTGGCTGAATGTGTCTGCTGGCAGACGAGTGATTGCATGGGTAAAATGCATTACTCGTCTCCGCTTAACCGGAAGATCTGATCAAGTGTGGGTTTAGCAGCCATCAAAGCCAGTGCACGATGACTGATGCGATTTTTTTCTTCATCCTCAAGTTCCGCCATTGTTTTCCCAATTTCAGAAAAAAAGAAGATCGGGTCATATCCAAAGCCATTCGGCCCGCGTTCCTCTGCGATGATTTGACCATAACAGTTTCCGATATGATGAAAAAGCTCACCGTCAGGTGTGACGATGGCAACCGTACAATGAAAATGAGCATACCAGGGCTGTGGAAATTGAGCCAACTGTTGGCACAAAAATTTGCGGCGATCCGCATCCGTAGCGCCTGGTTCAGGCAAATATCGGGCAGAAAATAAACCGGGTTCACCCCCCAGCAGATCCACTTCCAGACCCGAATCATCCGCCAGAGTCACCAATCCACTGGCTTCACAATAGGCGAAAGCTTTCTTTTGTGCGTTTTCCAGATAAGTTGTCCCATCCTCTTCAACATGCAGTTCTACCCCTATATCTGAGGGCATAACCAGATTGATGGATAGATCTTGGAGTATTGACTGCATTTCACGTAATTTTCCGGGGTTTGAACTGGCAATGAGCAGGTTCTTCATACTTAATTTATTCCTTTTTTATGATAAAAATCATAATAAGTTGACGAGGGTATACCCGTGTGCTATAATCTCAAAAGTGTTATTATACCCTTTGATTGGTAGAGTTGCCTGGTGAGCCATCTAAATAATCCATTAAGAATAAATGTCGGGTTCATGATGCATGAACCAATCGGCAGCCATCGCGACCTCACTTTTGAGCTGGATGTACTCACGCTTTACAATGAACTTCAACTCAACCAAATCAATGGGCAGGTTCGAATTAATCGAACGCCACAAGGACTTCTCATTGACGCAGATTTTTCGGCCTTTGTGGTGGGGCAATGTGTACGATGTTTGGAAGATTATCAACAACCATTATCCATTAATTTTCAGGAGTTATTTGCATATCGCACCCGTCACACTCGTGATTCTGAATTTTTTGTTCCAGATGATGGATATATCAATCTGGCTCCATTGGTTTACCAAAACATGGTTTTGGCGATTCCTATTAAGGCTTTGTGCCAACCAGATTGTAAAGGTCTATGCATTGAATGCGGCACGAATTTAAACCATTCAACCTGTGAACATGAAGGTGCCAGGATAGAGTTCTAAATTTCCCCCCTTGTACGAATTTTTTTTACAAACGAGACACGGATTGCAACCTAATTTTCAAATCAGCAAATTATTGGTATTCACACTTTTATTTTCATCATGCCAACCACTCACAGATGAATTTAAATTATTATGATGAAGATTTTAGAGGGTGAAAGTTAGGGAGAAGGAGGAGTTTTAGTGAATCCAGGGAGAAGAATTCGCAAAACAGAGATATTTACGATGCTGCTGGAAAAAGCAGATGTGCAAGGATATTTAACCACCGAAGATCTGGTTGAAGCTTATCCGGATATTTCCAGCGATGTAGACCGTATGGAAGCGATTATGCTGGCGCTGCGTCGACAGGGTGTGGATGTTTTTGATGAAGACGAAGCTGGTCATGGAAACGAAGATTATGGGAACCCACCCAGCGATATGGATCCATTTGCCGCGAACCTGGAGACGATTTCCAGCGATGATACCATTGGACTATACCTGAAAGAAATGTCTTCTGTGCCCCTATTAAATGTAGAAGAAGAGTTAGACCTGGCTCGCCGCATTGAAAATGGACGTATGGCTGAAGATTTACTTTTGGAAATGAAGGGTAAACCAGTCGAAGACGAATTAGAACGATTTAACGAGGAAATTGAAGATGGCGAGCATGCTCGTGACCACTTGATCAAAGCCAATACACGCCTGGTGGTCAGCATCGCAAAACGCTACATCGGTCGTGGTGTGCCATTCCTGGATTTAATTCAGGAGGGAAATTTGGGGCTGATGAAAGCAGTTGAAAAATATGAATATCAACGAGGCTTTCGCTTCTCCACATACGCTACCTGGTGGATTCGCCAGACGATCACCCGTTCCATTGCAGATCAGGGGCGCACAATCCGAGTGCCAGTCCATATGGTTGACCGAATTCGCCAGTTATATCGCCTTATGCACGAGATGGAGCAAAAATTAGGGCGTGTTCCTACCAATGAAGAGCTGGCCGTCGAACTGGATACCTCTTCCAACAAGGTGGATTGGATGATGCGCGTCAGTTGGCTGCCATTATCTTTGGAAAGCCCCATTAACGAAGACGAAGAAGAATCCGAATTGGGTATGTTTGTGGAAGACACACTCACCCCCACGCCCATTCAGAGCGCTTATGACAAAATGCTGCGTGAGCGCATTGAAGCCGTTTTGGATACGCTGCCACCGCGCGAAGCTCGCATATTACGCTTGCGATTTGGTCTGGATAATGGCCATACCTATACACTGGAAGAAGTAGGGCAGAAATTTGGATTAACACGCGAACGGATCCGCCAAATTGAGAGCAAAGCCTTAAGGCGCTTACGTCACCCACGGCGATCCAGACAATTGAAAGAATACGTGCCATAAATATTGATGATTCAGCTAAAACAGGAGGTTCGAAACCCTCCTGTTTTTTGTTAAATAATATGTTGCCAAGCACTTAATTGTGGAAGCAATTAAATCACATTGGCAAGTTAAAAAGTTCTAGCAAAACCTGACTTTTCAGCCAGGATCGAAAGGATAGACTTTTCCTGTCCGAGTGTTCAAATCGCCCAAAAGCTATTGATGGGAAAAAAATCAGACCTATAATTTAATTGAAAGATTTCGTTTTGGCTTTTTTTGAAGAGGAGAAATAGCATGGATAAAATCACGATTTGGGATCAGATCATTAAATATTTACCTTTACTCATCCCTCTATTTGTCATCCAATTAGGATTAATGATTGCAGGATTAGTGGATCTGATAAAACGCGAAAAAACACGAGGCCCAAAATGGGTCTGGTTTCTGGTGGTCATTTTTGTGAATCTGATCGGACCCATTATTTACTTTGTGGTAGGTCGCGAGGAAGAATAATATGTCAGAAAAGACACAGACTGAATTTGCCATCCGCTGTGAAGGTCTTACACGATATTATGGTGAGGTAAAAGCCCTGGATCACCTGGACTTAGCCGTGCCTTATGGTTCCATTTTTGGATTTTTAGGTCGGAATGGCGCCGGCAAAACCACCGCCATGCGCTTGCTGACAGGGCTGGCAAGACCAACCTCCGGCTCCGCCTGGATTGCGGATGTGGAGATGACCAGCGGGAATCCCACTGCCGGTAACGCGTTCGGCTATTTGCCACAGCAACCTGTCTTTTATGGTTGGATGCGCGCCTGGGAATATCTGGATTATGTTGGCCGCCTGTACAAAATGGAAGCCAAATTCCGAAAAAAACGTGTCTTTGAAGTATTGGAACAGGTTGGCTTATTGGATGCAGCCAAACGAAAAGTGGCTGGTTTTTCTGGAGGCATGAAACAGCGTCTGGGAATTGCGCAAGCCATCCTTCATAATCCCCAGGTACTTCTGTTAGATGAACCCACCAGCGCACTTGACCCGGCTGGACGTTATGAAGTACTGGACTGGATTCACAACCTCAATCAAAAAACAACTGTTTTTGTCTCCTCTCATATTCTGGGTGATATTGAACGGATTTGTGAACAGGTGGCCATTTTACATAAAGGAAAACTGGTCAAGGTGGGAGATCGGGATAAAATCCTGGCGGAATATGCCACCAATGCGGTTGAAATTCAGGTGGAAGGTGAAGGCAATGGAAGCCTTCAGTCTTTTGCAGAGACAACCCGCCAGTTGCCCTGGGTGGAAAATGTTTACGTTGAACATAATGTTGCCCGAATTATGGTCTCTGATATTCAAACCGGAAAATCGAATTTGATGCAAACCGTCGCACAATCCGGATTGCCGATCGTGCGGGTGGAATGGGTTCGCCCTTCATTAGAAGAAGTATTTTTAGAATTAAGTGAGTAGTCCTATGCATGCCTGGATTTATGGAATATCAATCATACTGGCCATTTTTTTACCAATCGTTTTTGGCACCTGGTTGCGACGTTGTTTCCGCGTTTCCTGGCTGCTCTTTTCAGTAGGCACTGTGACCTTCATCGCTTCGCAGGTTGTCCACATTCCATTGAATAATCTGCTTGGAAAAATGGGTATCCTTTCTGCGGATAAGATGAGCGGCTCTGCCCTGGTTATCACCAGCCTCGTGCTGGGGCTGACAGCCGGCCTTTGCGAAGAACTCGCCCGAACAGCCGGGTATGCGCTTTTGAAAAAGTATCGCCGTTTGGAACATGGCTTGATGCTCGGGTTGGGGCACGGTGGCGTGGAAGCGATGATTTTGGTTGGCATCCTGGCAGCCGGCTCTGTTGCTCAGTTGTTTGCTCTGCGTGGACAGGATCTTACCAGCCTGGGTTTCAGCGGCGAACAATTAGCTTATGTTCAGTTACAGTTAGCCACTTTAGACAAACCAGCCTGGATTGCCTTTTTACCCCTGTTGGAACGATTGATTGCGATGTCTCTGCATGTCTCCCTGTCGCTAATGGTCTTGCGTGCCTTCCAGACCCATAAAGCGCTTTGGGTGGTGATTGCCATTCTCTACCATGCCCTGGTCGATTTTGGTGCAGGTTTACTCTCGCACTCCATCACCAACCTGTGGCTATTGGAAGGATGTATCTTCCTGTTTGCCCTACCCGGTCTCATCTGGGCATTTCTAACTTATCGTCAGGAAGGACGCAACAATAGGGTCTGGCAACCTTTGGAATGGGGCTTATTCTGGCAGTCTTTACGCAAAGAATGGATACAACTATGGCGAACCAAAATGGTTCTGGTCATCCTGGGTGTATTTGCCTTATTTGGAATACTTTCACCTCTGGCAGCCTATTTCATGCCACAGATTTTTTCCAGCATTGAGGGTGCTGAAATGTTCAAAGACCTGATCCCCGTGCCATCCATCAAAGATGCACTCGATCAATACATCAAAAATATCTCTCAGTTCGCCTTTCTGATCGCAATCCTGGTTGGAATGGGTAAAGTAGCCAGTGAAAAAGAAAAAGGTATGACCGAGATGATCCTGCATAAACCTTTACCGCGCTGGGCATTTATTCTATCCAAATTTGTAGCACAGGCATTGGTTTATCTGCTCGGTTTTCTGGTGGCGGAATTGCTGGCTTATAGCTATACGGTCTATTTATTCCAATCCTTCTCCCTGGCAGCTTTTACCTGGATGAATTTTCTCTTGCTGATCTGGCTGCTTGTCTTTGTTGCCATCACTACCCTGGCCAGCACAGTTACCCGCTCAATTGGCGCAGCCGCGGGTGTCAGCATGGCAGGCGCAGTCTTAGTCTTGTTGAGCGGCTCCATTCCAAAATATGGCGCTGTCAGCCCACAAGCCTTGATGAACTGGGCAGCCTCCATGACCCCCACCGCGACATTTAATTTGCAGACCAGTAATTTCACAGCCCTGGGTTGTGCCATGGTGGTCATCGTCCTGGCGCTGGTTTGGGCTGTGGGATTGTTCGAACAGCAGGAACTCTAAACACTAATAGAGTGGGTTTCCCATCGAAACATACAACACAAGATAAGCTGTGGCAAAATCCATAACGGCGTGAATGATCATGATGTACGCCAGTGTAAAACCAATCCCAATAACAGTGCAAACGGCAGGAACATGATCAAACGCCAGAGGATAAAGCGCGTATCCAAAATTAACGGTAGGGTACAATGCTGCAACGCAAGGAAGAAAACCGGCAATGCAATCGCAAGCCAGGCTTTCTTTGACAATGCTTCGATGCGTGGTTTGATAAAGCCAAAATAAAGTGGAATTTCTGCAAAAGCAATTGTGATCGGAAAGAAGATCAACCCGATCCAGGCCGCCCATAAAGGTATCGGTGCAATTAATAATTGAGTGGCGGTCTGGGCATCCCCAAAAATCAATTTCGCACCTTCCGTATTGGGTAGAAATGCGACCGGACCGCTGATCAGCAGGACAGCTAAAAGGATCAAAAAATCTTTTTTAATCTGCCCGGGGTAGAACCGGAAAACATCAAAATAACGCAGACCTTCTTTTTTTAATTGGATAGTGAGCCAATAAATCACGACCAGGTTGGCGAATGTCCCTGTAATCAACCAATATCCGGCTGAATCGCGGAAATTTCCCTGTTTTGTTAAGGAGAGTAATGCAGCAATAAGAGCCTGAAAAAACGCGAACAAAAACAGACGCATCCATAGACTAGCGTAGATGATTTTAGGGTTCAAATTAGAACGATTAATGGAAGAGGCGGTTAAACCAGGCAAAGGAGTGTGGGAGGACATTAAATCCATGGCATGTTCTCTTATGATGTCAAGTCAACTTATGTTTCTAATTGATTTGTGTGTCTTCAAATAAAGGCAGAAGTCAAAAAATGGTTTGCGACAGAGGTTAAGTTATGGGTTTAAGTAGCTGGAAATGCCAAGAATGGCCAATACAACCACCGCATACCCAATAGCAATAAAAATAGCAATCAACAACTGAGCGAAAAAGTAATGACCCCAAACCGTAAAGGACCGTTTGAAAAAGCTTTTACTGACCAATCCGGTACGCGGCAACCTTACCGTTTCATTGGGCAGGCTGGCAACATTGTGACTGATATGATTGACCATATTCTTTAGCCCCATGTTTTCCCTCTCCAGTGCAGACAAACGGGTTTCCAATGTTGTAAGGTAGGAATTCAAATCACTGATTGTTTTTATTTGCGGTCGCTGCATTTGCGTTTTCCTTCTAAAAAATATTTCAGACTTTTGTAATAATTATATTTAAAAATTCAATCGGATTGGCTTATAAAAGGGACAAAAACAAGATATTTATTGGTGCGACGAAGTCATAAGATTTTCCCCAAAAATAATTCAGTTTAGATATTAATCGCTCTTTGAAAAGAGTTTTTTTAGTCTTTGCGACTATTTTTTCGTTATAAAAAAATATACAAGCTATGATTTGAGGTGTTACTGTTTCGATTCCGGAATCAACGCGTTGATCGGCACGATGGCTCGTGGAGAATCTGGAGGGATCCAATAAAACACCAGGGCATTACCTCCACCATTTTGGAAATAGTCAATCTGAATGGGATGATCTCCTGGTTGAAGGTCAATCGATATTTCAATCGTATTGGGTTGGTCAGGGATCAAGCCTTCACCCAGAACCTTTCCATCCAAAGTTAAACGCGCACCATCATCAGCCTGGATGATTAATTGATACGTCCCTGGTTGTGAAATACGCAAAAAACCTTTATAGGAAGCGCTAAAAGAGCCTTTTATGGGTTCCTGATCTGGCCAGGAAAGCATGAAGAATGGTGTATTTTTTACACACAAGGCATTCCCTTGCCAATCGGATCCTTGATAGTAGTATCCCGTCAATCCTTGCTCAAACGATTTGATAATGAATAAATTTTGATCAGGAACAGGTTCTTCCTGCCCACTCGGAAGGGTCCACCTCAATTCGGGTGCTTCCTGCCCGGTTTGGAAATCCTGGATAATCCGGATAGGATGCAATCCGTTACACAAATCCCTGTTTCCGGTCCATTGCACATCATCAACAAAAAGCTGCATGTTATCAGAACTTGAAAACGTGTATTTTCCGCTGTGCTCAATCTGGATGCTGCCAATCCACTCGATTTTTGTTAGTTCAGAAGCGTCCTGCGGTAAGGTAAGGGAGGTAGAGGAGCCAGTTTTTACGCTCCCATCAGACTGTGTGGCGGTATAGGTCAGCCCCTGCAGTGCAGCAAAATCAGATTTTGGGATTTGTATTCGAATGTATAAAGGAATTTGGTCAGCCCATTTTTCATCCGTAATCTTCGCATTTGGATAATAATTGCGAATTAAATCGATGATTGGCTGATAATCGTTGTCCAGTAATAAAATTACATCGCGACCAATCGTTGGAATTGGCAGCATATCTTCAGGACGAATGAGAAAATATGGTCTTTCTTCGAGCGTATTTTTCCCGGTAGTTTCTTTCATGTACCCATAGGTCAGATAACGAACCTGAGAATAATCATAAAACCATGGCGAAAGGTAAATAGGTGTATCACTTTTCAGTGCATCTATTACTTCGTGAGCAACCATGTTTTGAGTCAGGTTAAAGCCACTCTGGTATTCAATGGAGTGCGCCTGTTCACCAAAATAAAGATCTGTCTCCCAAACTGCCGAACCAATCAAACAAAATCCCAGAATGACTGTACCAAAATATCCAAAAAATCGTTGTTTGTATTTTTCGGACAAATGATTACCCGTTTCTGGAAACACGCGAAATCCTCCTCTGAGGATTCGTGAAACGACATCCCCAGCCAACAATGTAATGGCAGGTAAAGATGTCAAAGTTCGGTAGGACTGTG
>PHBS01000123.1 GCA_002841995.1 Chloroflexi bacterium HGW-Chloroflexi-8 | reverse complement strand
TGATTTTAATTTCTTTGTTAAGCGCGATTGGGTAATTAAATGAAAAATAATACCCATGTCTTTAGTAACCCTGGGTTTGGTACAGCCATATCGATCCATTGTATAGAATCAAAAACAAAAATTGGAATTGGAAATAAATCTAAAAACGGGTTTATTGATTTTTATATCCCATTGGGTACGTCGGAAAAAGACACCAAGCGTACAATAATTGAAGAATTTGTTAAGTTGACCAAACTAGATGCATCGAAATTCGAATTGATTTCCGGTGCAAAACAAACTTATATCATTACAATGATTGGCTTATCTGCAGATTCTTTTCGTGAAATGGTTGAAAAATAATCATTATCGATCAGGCGATTGCTAATTCAATATTTTTACCAGTCTGCATTATTCGCCAAAGTGCTGTTAATGCAGCATTCGATAATAGTCTGTTTTGTGAATTCTTCAATTCTATAATTCTTGCAATAATTTCGTCGTTATAATAATCAGGAATTATTGCTAAAGTTTTTATTATCTCTTGTTCAGATCCATTTGAAAGAATATTTGACAACAGCGGTGTTGGATCTGACTCCGGGCTGATACTTTGGTTTTGTTTTGCCGCAAATTGGATTAACCAATTAAGTTCAAAAATTCTTGGTCTATTTTTAATTGGCAATTTTGTGCGGGAATTTAAATAATCTATCGCTTGAGTGGCTAAATCTCTTATGACCCACTGGCTATCTTCTGTTGTCAGTTTTTCTATTATATCGTAAGACCATGGTTTATTTAATTTGACCAAACCAAAAATTGCTGATCTTCTGACGAGGATATCATCCATTGTAATTGCATCTTTTAATAATTCCTCAGATTGTTTTCCCATAATCGCCAGGCACTCAGCGATCAATTTTCTAATATTTTCATCTGAGGACAGTAACAATCTGGCAAGTGCATCTAAACTAGAATCTTTTTCATGAGTTGATAATAATAAAACGACATATTTCAACAAATCATTTGAATATGTTGATATGCCATCAATCACTTCGTGATCAAAGAAGTCGTTTTTAAATAAACTGCTAATTGAAATACAGGCTATTGTTTTGAGTTGATTGTCTGGGTGTACGAGTAATTGTTTTTGTAGAATTTCCAAAGAAGGGTCATTGGCATAAATGAATGCAGATATGAGACGGATTTTTATTGGTAATGACGTATTGGAATTTTGAAAAATAGTCAATATTTGTTTGAATAAGTTTATTCTCCATGGAGATTTGGCCGTTGAGTGTCTTAGCCAGGGAATAACTACAGCCAGGTCAAAATAATCTGACAAGTGATCGAAAATAATAATTTGGTCATGCTGGTCAGGATTATCTTTTAATGAGGTCTTGAAATCTAAATAGGATAACTCAATAGGGTTTCTGGATATTAAATTGAGGTCTTTTGTAAGTTGGATATTTGAATCATCCAAACCTGCAAGATATCCTAAAAGGTCTATATGATTGAAATAAAAGTAAACACTGCCTTTTTTTATGATTCCCCAATCTTCTAGAATTAATACAAGATTAGAGTCATAATTTTTTGTATTTACGATTGATGATTTTTCATTAATAAATTTCACAGCGAAGCTGCTTAAGGTTTTTAAGGCGAATTTGTCTTGAAGAATGCGATTAAAATGACTTTGGTAAATTGATAAAGTATCGCTCCCTTTTAGATCCCCGGACAAAGCGCCCCATATAAATAATGAATACTCTAGGGGTGTGTAATTAGGAATAGGTATATTGACCCAATTTGAGATTAATTTCTCTTTTACAAGAGAGTGTAAGTTCTTGGAACTTGCAAAGATATTTGTATACCAACCTTTTATCCATTTATTATTTAGTTCTCTAATGTTTTCATTTGAAAATGGTGAAATTTGAAAAGTCAAAAACTTATTGTTTTCAAGTTTTCCTAAATAATAAGATGACGCAGTGATTACAAATTTCAGTTCTGGAAATTGATTTGAAGCAGTAATAACAAATTCAAATGCTTTATCGGCTTCTGTTGCAAATAGTTCATCAATGCCATCAATAATAATGATTGCATTATTTGAATTAATTTCCTTCTGGATGAATTTCGCTAATTTTGGAAGGTAAGTTTTAGGAATTATTTGGGAAACGGCTTTATAAACTATTTCTGCCAAATTTTGGTTTGGATAGTTTAAGATATCTGAATCCAGTATATGAAAATAGAATGGTGTTTTGCCACATTGGTTTCCACAAAGCACATTTTTTTCTGCAATCCTTGATGTAAGATATGCCAGACATGTTGATTTACCAGTTCCCGGAAGACCAGTGATGGCAAGGTTGGATTCTCCTTGGATCGCATCTGTTATGGTAATTTTTGGAATCGGAAGATTTCGATTTATTTGTGGTAATTCTGGTATATTCGGGATTAATGTTGATACTTCACCCAAAAATAAACCTTGTTCCAGGAAAACCAGCACCGAATCAGGCACAAGTAAAAGCGGTGTTACAATAATTTCATCTAGTGGAAACAACTTTCCTGCAATGTGATTTGATTGTGCTTTTTTTAAAGATTCTCTAAATATAAAAGTTCTTAATCCAGAAGTTTGATTTATTCGGAATTTATTATTTACTCTGAAGATAAAATCTTTTATTTCTGGATACCATTTTCTTGATTTTGAAATGATCAACCAAAATAATGTTGCTGTAATGAATCCGAAAATAAATGAGATTTTTTCAAGTTGAAAAAAGCTTAACCAATTAGGCATGATAATTAGTTGTAATAAAGAATTCGTTTACAAATTTGACAATAATATTCGTCTATTGGGGATTTGATCTTTTGAATTTCTGCAGGCGTAATAATGTTCCCACAAGCGGAACAAGCATTTTCTGATATAACCGCTACAGCCATTTTACTTCGTGTTTCTCTCAGCATGGCATATTTTTCTAGTAATTCATTTTTTATCTGTTTCTCAATTGGAGATTTTTCTATCCTTAGCTTGTCAAGTGATTCTATTAATATTAGTTTTTCAGAATTTAATTCGTCAATTTCATTTTTCTTATTCCTTGAAAGTGTTTGATGAATCTCCATTTGATTGTTAAGTTCCTTTTCAATTAATTCGTTTTCCAGCATCATGTCAAATATTCTATCTTCAAGGTTTTTAATTCGTTTGTTAAGAGATATCCCTTCATCCTCAACACTTTGCAACTCCTTGGGATTTTTTATTTTGCCATCATAGAGTGCATTATTATTTTGTAACAATATTTTCGATAAAATATTGGACTGGGATTCAAGTTCCGAGATTTCTGCCTTTTTTAAATTGAATTTTGCTTGAATTGACTTAAGAATATTTTCTGATTCAACAATTTCCTGATTGGAATTAATTTTCGTATCGATTGACGCAATTCGATCAAGAATTTTGTCTATTTGATTATCTATAAATTGCAGGTTATATAAGAATGCTCGTTGGCTCATGTTAACGATTATAGATGTGTATAGAATTCATGACAAGTTTTCAAGAACTTTTATTTGGGAGAGAAAATTGAGATTTTTAATTAGTTCATGTATACTGCATTTAAATGACAAAAAAGCGAATTTTTCTTCTTATGATATGGTTAGCAATACTCAGCTTTCCATTCGCGTATGGTTATTTGCACCAAAATAAAGATTTGATTTTTGGTGGTTTTTTATTGAACCCAATTGATGGGAATAGTTATTTAGCGAAAATTCAACAGGGATATGCGGGGAATTGGTTTTTTCAATTGCCTTATTCATTTGAATTAAATTCAAAAGCAATATTATTTGTTTTTTATATAATTATTGGCCACATTTCCAGAATAATTGGAGTCGTTCCAATAATTGCATTTCATATTTTTCGATTGCTCTCAGCTATATTTCTTTTTTATTCATTATTACAATTCCTAAATTTTTTGGGTTTTAAAAAAGGCTTTCTAAATAATGTGATTTTCATTATTTTAATTTTTGGTGGGGGATTGGGGTGGTTGTATGTGATCTCAGGGGATATTCCAGCTGATTTTTGGGTTTCTGAGGCATTTCCATTTCTTTCTTCAATTTCAAATCCTCATTTTCCTTTGACGATTTCATTGATCTGTTGGACGCTTATTTTAACGAAGACAAATTATTCAAAAAAGAATATCCAATTTATTTATTTATTGATTGGTATTATTCTTGCAAATATTTCACCTTTCTCGATTTTAATTGTTGGAGTTCTTCTTTTCAGCATAATAATTTTAAATTGGAATATTGATCGAAAAAATTCTCTCTTGAACATACTATTTTTTTCATTAGGTAGTTTTCCATTTATTCTTTACCAATTTATTGTCGTGAATGGCGATCCTGTTTTGGCTGGTTGGAACGCTCAGAACATAACACCAGCACCAAATTTAATTAATTTTATTTTTTCTTTTTCGCCATTTCTAGCCGGAATTATTTTCCTTTTATTTAAGAGGATTACACAAGTTTCTAAAAAACTTTCTTCTGATGAGACTGTATTATTGATTTGGGTGATAACTGGAATTTTTTTGCTTTATCTTCCATTAAATCTACAAAGACGATTTTTGGTCGGTTATTATATTCCAGTAGTCACTTTGTTTTTTCTTTTATTATCAGATGTCCTTCCGGTGGTTGAAAATAAAATTAAAATGAAGGTTAAAACAGGATTACTTGCGATTATCCTTTTTTCAATTTTATCTAATGTATTCGTATTATATGGTGCGACGATGACAATCAGCTCTTTCTCTGATAGTTTATATGTATCAAGAGATTTGATTTCTGCCTCGAAATGGATAAAGAATAATTGCGAAACGAATAGCCTGGTTCTCGCAGGTTTGGATACCGGATTATTGATCCCATCTTATTCTTTTTCCAGGACAGTCTTTGGACATCCTTTTGAAACGATCAATTATACAAAAACAGAAACTGCCGTAAGTGATTTTTGGTCAGGAAATAACGAAAACGTAGAAAGATTGTTGTTGAAAAAGTGGAATGTCGATTACATCTATTATGGAGTTGAGGAGAAGTCTTTAGGAAAACCAAAAGTTCTGGAAAAATTTCCGATCATTTATCAGAATTTATCTGTTCAGATTTACAAAGTTTTAAAAAATGAATAAAAAATCATTATTTCTGATTTTAATTATTTTTGTAGTAGCTAATTTAAACGTATTAATTAACATAAATGATTTCGTTTATCTTAAGAATTCGGATTATTCGGACATTGCCATAACGCATTACCCGAATCTTTTTTATATCCAACAAGGTATTTTAACTGACCATGAGATTCCGCTTTGGTCAAATTTAATTCAGTCTGGTTATCCATTGATTGAGAATCCTCTTTCAGGAATTTGGTACATATGGGGTTGGATTGCTCTCATGTTTCCCCTTCCGTTGGGAATAAATATAAATTTGCTGCTCCATATCCTATTAGGCATTTTGGGAATGTATCAATTATTACGGATCGAAGGTCGGTCAGAGTTCGCCTCGATATTTGGGGCAGTCGGCTTTGGATTGTCTGTAAAAATGTATTCTCACTTTGGGGCTGGTCATCTAAGCATGTTATATGCGGTAAATTGGACTCCATGGCTACTTTATCTAACACGAATTTATTTTATAAAAAAGACTTTTGTCTATTGGTTATTACCAGGTTTAATTCTTGGATTTATTCTTTCAGCGGACGCCAGATGGATAATTCCTGCAGGTATTTTATGGGTGTTTTATTTACTGTATTTAAATAACAGTGTCGTCAAAAAATCTCTACTTTTTTTGGCTTCATCGATAACAGGCTTATTAACATCCATCGGATTGTGGTATTCGCTTCTTCAATTTCTACAATACTCCACTCGAACAACATTAAGTATTTCGGATAGAAATATTTATGCATTAAATTTCACAGATTTATTGGGTTTTTTTATACCTCGCTACGGTGAGTTCGCTGAATGGGTTTTGTATCCCTCGGCAATCATTTTATTAACTTTAGTCCTTGGTATTTTCATTTACAAGGAAAATAAAGAAATCCGGTTTTGGTATGTTGTTATTTTTTTTAGTCTATTGTTTTCATTTGGAGACAAGATACCAGGTCTAAGATTTCTTTTTGCATTACCTGGGTTTTCGTTATTGAGGGTTCCAACCAGGTTTATTTGGTTAGTGTTTATTTCAAATTCCATAATTTCTTCTTTTGTAATCGATTTTTTATTGGACATTACGAACAGATACAAATTTGATCGGTACTTTTTTTTAGTAGCTGTTTTTGTATTTATTCTATTTTTTGATGCCGGCTATATTTTTATTTCTCAAACCTTGACTCCGAATTTGATTTTTTCTCTCATCTTTTTTTGTTTTGGAATGGTGCTGATTGGTTTTGCAATTAATAAAAAAGCAAACACAAAATATCTAAAAATTGGATTCTTATCCCTATTGGTGATTGATCTTATTATCGTTAATTTCAACAGTCTAAAATTTTTTGATACTTCAACAATTCTCAATAAAAAGCCCGATTTAGTTAAATTAATTAAAACGATGCCTGAGTATATTCGTGTATACACTCCGAGCTATAGTTTGACACAAGAAGAAGCTGCCTTTTGGAGTATCAATCAAATTAATGGCATCGACCCCATGCAATTATCAGAATATGTAAATTATTTTTCAAAAGCATCTGGTGTTCTTTATGATAATTATTCTGTGACTTTACCTGTTTTTAAAGATGGTAATCCTAGTACGGACAATGTTAAATCCTGCCCTGATCTTGAAAAACTAATAAAACTAAACGTGGGATTTGTAGTTTCGGATTTTGAGCTTTCGAACTGTAATGGATTTAAAAATCCCCAAATCATAGATAATAAGTTCGTATATCAAATGGATTTTAAATTTCAAGCTGCTTATTTTAAAAGTGGAAATGATGAAATTATATTAAATAAGTATTCTGCGAACCAGATATCATTGAGTTCTAAGCAAGGAGGGCGCTTAATATTTAGCGAATTATATTATCCAGGCTGGAAAGCGTATGTTGATGGAAGGGAAATTCAGGTAGGAAAAGAGGATATTTTTCGATCCATTGATATAGAAAAAGGAAAACATTTGGTGGAGCTTAAGTTTAAACCTGGCTATCTCAATTACGTTTTATCAATTCAAATTTTATGTTTATCAATTATTATGTTCCTTTTGATTTTGGAGAAAGTAAATGTCCGAAAGGAAAATTGAATTAATTTGGATATTAAAATTTAGTTTAATAGTTATTTTTATTACTCTAATTCCTTATTTTCTCGGATTTGAATTGGCTAAAAATGGTGGTGTAACATTTAGTGGTTTTATTTTTGGAGTTGAAGATGGCAATTCTTACATTGCCAAAATGTTATTGGGACAAAGCGGTGATTGGTTATTTCGCACACCATATACATCTTATCCACAGAATGGGTTTATTGCATTTCTCCCATATTTGTTTTTGGGAAAATTAGCATCCAAACCAGAAGTTCATCTCCAATTATTGATACTTTTCCAAATATTTCGATGTTTTGGCATTGTTTACTTAATTTATGAGACTTTTTACTTTGTAAAATTGTTTTTTGAAAAACAAGATTTTATTAAAAAGGCTGTCGTTATTTCAAGTGTTGGAGGAGGTTTAGGTTGGTTATTAATCATCCTGTTTACCAAAATTCCTCTTGAATTTTATTCGCCAGAATCATTTGGTTTTCTGTCTATATTAGGGCTTCCTCACCTTTGTTTTTCTCGTGGGTTAATGCTTCGGTCCTTTCGGATGTTGATTGAACCTGGCGCGGATATTTTTAATTTAGATCGAAAGCTTACAGCAGGGTTTTATTTGTTTATGAGTGGTATTTTTCAACCATTAAATATTCCTCTAGGATGGTTAGTAATAGGGGTTTGGAAGATTTATGAATATATATTTAAATCAAGAGACAAAATTCTAAATCTCATCAAACAAAATTTTGCATATTTTCTTATTCCACTGCCATTTTTTACTTATAATGCTCTAAATTTTTTGATTGATCCTTACTTAAAGATCTGGGAAAATCAAAATATCATAAAATCTCCGCCATTAGGAGCATATTTATGGGCTTATGGTTTAGGATATCTATGTTTAATTTTTGCTAATTTAATTCAAAAAAAAGTCCCGCTCAACAATTCGTTTATATTAATTTGGTCCATATTTTTACCCTTTCTTGTATATTTTCCGATTAATTTACAAAGGCGATTAGCAGATGGTTTTTGGATAGTGATGAGCATTTATATTATTTTTGTATTTGAAAACTTTATTTACAAAAAAATACGTTGGGCTATTTATATGACGCTTTGTATTTCCTCAATTTTTTTATTAGTAGGATCAATTAACTCTGTACAAAATTTAAATGAACCGATTTATCTCTCACAGGAAATCATTGAGGTTTTCACATTCATCAACGGAGATGGCAATAAGAATGACGTAGTTTTAGCCCCATTCAATGAAAGCAACGCACTTCCTGCGTACATACCGATGCGTGTAGTCACAGGCCATGGTCCGGAAAGTAAGAATTTGTCTGAGATTGGAAGGTTCGTTGATGATTTTTATAGTGGAAAAATTAATGAGGCTGAAATCGATAAAAGGTTTTCAGAGTTTCAAATCCGATACGTTATATTTCAGAAGTCTGATGAAGGAATAAAGAGTCTTGAAAGAGATAGTAATTCCCTAAAATTGTTTGAGAATGATAAATATGTCTTGTTTCGATATATGAAAATAGGTGAGATGTGAAATCTCATTTTAATAAATGGAAAGTTCAATATTTTCTTGTGCTTTCTGTTTTTGTTCCTTTCTTAATTCCATTATTGAGTGGAAAGGTCATTTATTGGGGAACCACTTCTCTACAATTTATCCCCTGGATGAGCTATGCAATCGACACGATATCGAATGGCTTGGTCCCATTATGGAATCCTTATAATGGTATGGGTGCACCGTTTTTAGCAAATTATCAGACTGCTGTATTTTATCCATTAAATTGGTTATTAATTCCGATTTACAAATTATTTGATGTGCCTGGCCTTTCGATTGGCTTAAGTATTTTTGTTGTAGTTCATTTAGTGATTGCTGCAATTGGTTTTTCTTTCGTTCTAAAATTGATGGATCGCTCACATTTAGCTCAATTTACAGGAAGTTTTTGTTGGGTTTTTGGTGGATACATTATTTCGAGAATTTCATTTATTAGTATGGTTTGGGCATTCGCTTGGGTATCATGGATTGTTTATTTCATATTGAAGTTAAGGGAAAATCGATCAGATAACAAAATAAGAACATCTATTCCGCTTTCATTTATGATTTTATTGCAACTACTGACTGGTCATGCTCAAACTTTTTCATTCACAATGGGATTGGGTCTACTTGTTCTATTTATCCCCTTAGAGCCTGGACTAAAAGAAAATGGTAAGAAATTTCTTGTCTTTATAGGCTCCTTTTTCTTGGCAATTAGCGTGGCAGCAGTACAACTACTTCCGACCATTGAGTATTTATTTTTTTCACAAAGAAGCAGTGAAGTTGGTTATGAGTATGCCTCTAATTTTTCGTTTTGGCCGCTTCGAATAGTCACTATTCTCTTTGGTAGCTTTTGGGGAAATCCAGGCCTAAATCGTTTCTTTGCTGGTGGGACATATTGGGAAGATCAAATATATTTTGGTGTTTTTTCATTCGTACTTGTCGCCATATTACTAACGAGATTAATTTTTAAAGGTGCAAGAAAGTTATTTCGAAAAGAGAATCAAATAATCATATTCTATTTGGTTTTATGTTTTTTCTCATTTTTATTGGCTCTCGGAAAAAATTCATTTTTATATCCAATTTTTTATAATTATTTTCCAGGTGTCCGACTATTTCAAGGACCAAGTCGATTTTTAGTATTATTTTCTTTTGCATTTTGTATTTTAATTTCTTATGGTTTCGACTATTGGGAAGAAAAATCGTTTAACCCAAGGAAGACAGGATTATTAACAGCATCCTCAGTAGCGATTTTAATTTCTTCAATTATTATTTATTTTTCCACCCCAACTTTACCAACTCAAATATTCATTTCTATTTGGATGACGAGTGTATTCCTCTTTTTATTTAGTCTAATTACAATTCTAAAAGTACTGATTGAAAAAAAATACACATTTATCATAAAAATCTTTACAATTGTTTTGCTATTAGGAGATCTGGTTTTTCTGAATTTTCCATATGGTCATTTCATAACAAATGAATTCTACAACACACCAAATTTGATTGATTCGCAATCCTCAGCTGAAAAAACAGTCTTTATTGATTCTGAATCCGAGAATTTTCTTAAATTCAATAAGTTATATCGATTTGACCGATTCCAATTTCTTGATAGTATGCAATCCAAATTTCCCTCTTATTTGCCAAATGGAAATCTGGTTTTTGACCGATATCGAATGTTGAATAACTTTGATCCATTTGTTCCAGAAAGATATTCTTTATTCATGAACTGGATTGCTGGGCTACCTTTTGAGACTCAAAACAAAATATTAAGTCTGGTTAGTGTTAATGAGCGGCTAAATCTTGATATAGATTTACCCAATGGAATAGGAACTTTCCCTATTAATGCAAAGCCACTGGTTCAATGGTACGACTGTGCTCAATTTGAATCACAAGACAACATCTTGAACAAAATGCTTATTAGTAGTGAAAATCGATGCGTTTTTATTGAAAACCCGATTTATTCGGCTGGAAAAGTTGTAGAAGATAATGGTGATTCAAACATATTAAATTATTTGATTAAAGAGAATGGAACTATTAATATAAATTATGCAAGCAAATCAAATGGATGGATTGTTTTCCGCCAGACTTGGTATCCTGGTTGGGAAGCGATTATTGACGGGATTGATAAAAGAGATGTCCAACAAGTCGATTTCCTTTTTCAAGGTATTTACGTCCCGGCTGGTGTTCATTCACTATCCATTATTTATCAACCAAAATCATTCTTGATTGGCATGTGGATATCATTGGCAACATTATTATTAATTTCTGTAACTGTTATTATTTGGATAATCAATAAAAGAAAGTAATTTAGAATATTTCTGGAGACGTAAATGGAACAAACAATTAATGAAGTGAAAATATTTGCAGAAAAAATTACTGAAAATCTGGAAAAAGTAATTGTTGGAAAAAGATTTGTTATAGAAAATGTCATAATTACATTATTGAGCCAAGGACATCTCTTAATTGATGATGTTCCTGGTGTTGGTAAAACTATGCTTGCGAAAAGTCTGGCTAAATCACTGGGATGCACTTTTAACCGGATACAATTTACACCAGATATGCTACCGAGTGATATAACAGGCGTATCAATTTTTAATCAAAATTCACGGGAATTTGAATTCAGACCCGGGCCAATTATTTCACAAATAGTACTTGCTGATGAAATTAATCGTGCAACTCCCAAGACTCAATCTGCCCTTTTGGAGGCGATGGAAGAACGCCAGGTGACGGTAGACGGAAAAACATACGTAATTCCAAAGCCTTTCATGGTTCTCGCAACTCAAAACCCAATTGAATATGAGGGAACGTTTCCTCTTCCTGAAGCTCTGCTAG